>DMQJ01000300.1:0-6223 GCA_003455715.1 Acidimicrobiaceae bacterium
ACCTGCGCTGTTGACCACCCGCAGCACCTCGTGCGGGTGCAGCGTGACGGACGTGCCCGCGGGTGTCACCTCGACCTCGCGCATCTGGCCGTCGCCCGTACCAACGCGCACGGTGGTGGGCGCTACGGCGGTGAGGCGCACGTCGACCACGGAGGGGCTTTGGTCGGGCTCGACGGGCCACCACAGCGATGCGGTGGGCTGCTTGGTCCACTTCACCCCGTTGTCGTTGCGGAAGGCCCGTTCGTCGGCCCAGAAGCGTTCGTCGTAGCGCACCTCGTAGGTGACGTCGCGCTGGTCGATGCGTACGGCGCTCACCCCGATGCCCACATCGCGACCATCGGGCAGCCGCCCCGTCGGCGCAGCGTCGATGAGGACCGCATTGACGTCGATGTTGAGCAGCAGTTTCGGGCACACCGCCCCCACGTCGGCCGGTTCGGATGCCGCCAGCAGCGGCGCCAACCAACCTGGGTGCACGATGGCGTCGTTGTTGATGAGCGCCACGAAGTCGACGCCGTCGAGGTCGCGTAGCGCCAGGTTGCAGCCGCGGGCGAACCCTTCGTTGACATCGCTGACGATGAGTCGCACCTGCGGGTAGCGCTCCTGCAGCGTCCACAGCAGTCCATCGACCGAGGCATTGTCGACGACGACGATGTCGAGCAGGTGCGCGTGGTCGCTGGCCAACAGTGAGTCGAGGCACCGCAACGTGACGGCTCCGCCGTCGAAGTTGACCACGACGACACGCACGGTGATATCGGCCGCTGTCATGCCGGCTCCGTGTGGGCAGGCATGACGGCGAGTTCGGCGGCGAGGTCGCGGATCATGGCCGGGAGACCATCGGCCAGCCCGATGGTGGGTTCCCAGCCGAGAAGGGTGCGAGCAAGGGTGATGTCGGGACGGCGGCGAGCGGGGTCGCCAGTGCGTTCGGTCGGCAACGGAACGGTGACGATGGGACTCGACGAACCGGTGAGTTGCACCACCAGTTCGGCGACCTCGCGCATCGTCACCTCAGCAGGGTTGCCCAGATTGACGGGACCGGCTGCACCGCTGCGCATCGCGGCGACGATGCCGCGCACTTCGTCGTCGACGAAGCAGAAGCTGCGCGTCTGGCTGCCGTCGCCGTAGAGGGTGATGGGCGCGCCGCTCAGCGCCTGAGTGATGAAGTTGGTGAGCACCCGGCCGTCGTCGGGCCGCATGCGCGGGCCGTACGTGTTGAAGATGCGGATGATGACGGTGTCGACACCCCGGTGTCGCCGGTACGCCGACGTGAGCGCCTCGGCGAAGCGCTTGGCTTCGTCGTAACAACTGCGCGGGCCGATCGAGTCGACGTTGCCCCAGTACGACTCGGGTTGCGGATGCACCAGCGGATCGCCGTACACCTCGCTGGTGGACGCCAGCAACAGCCGCGCACCGTGGCGCTCGGCAAGCTGCAGCATGTGCTTGGTGCCGTTGCTGCCGGTCTCGAGGATCTCCAGCGGAATCGTCGCGAAGTCGGCGGGTGAGGCTGGGCTGGCCAGGTGGTACACCTCGTCGAACGGCCCATCACCGAACAGTGCGGAAAGGTCGTCGTCGCTGAACGGCGTGGCGATGTCGCGCTCGACGAAAATGAAGCCGGGGTGGGCCAACGCTGCCGTCAGGTTGCTGCGGCGGCCGCTCACCAAGTTGTCGATGCCCACCACGGTATGGCTGTCGGCAAGAAGCGAGTCGCAGAGGTGCGAGCCGATGAAACCTGCCGCCCCGGCCACCAGCACCCTCATCGGCCAACTCCGATCAGCCGGAGACCGACCCGACCGGCTTCGCCCGGGTCGAGCACGTTGCGGGTGTCGACGACGGCACGGCGCCGCAGCCGAGCGGCCACTCCCCCGAGGTCGGCGCCGATGAACTCGGGCCACTCCGTGAGCACCACGAGCACGTCGGCGCCGTCGCATGCGTCGAGCGCCGACGGCACTTGCTCCACGCCGGGCAGCGCCACCGTCGCCTGCGGGTCGTAGGCACGCACGCATGCCCCGGCCGCCACCAATGACTCGACGATGGACACGGCGGGCGAATCGCGGACGTCGTCGGTGTTGGCCTTGAAGGCCAGCCCCCACGCCGCGATGGTGGCGCCGGCCAACTCGCCGCCCAGCGCATCGCGCACCTTGGCCAACATGCGCGCCTGCTGCTCGGCGTTGGAGTCGATAACCCCGCGCAACAGCTTGAAGTCGTAGCCGCCGCTCTCGGCAATGGCCACCAGTGCACGCGTGTCTTTGGGGAAGCACGAGCCACCCCAACCCGGCCCCGGCCGCAGGAACTCGCTGCCGATGCGGCGGTCGAGGCCCAGGCCGCGTACGACGTCGATGATGTCGGCGCCCACGGCCTCGCACACTGCTGCGATGGCGTTGACGAAGCTGATCTTGGTGGCGAGAAAGGCGTTGGCCGCGTACTTGATGGTTTCCGCCGAGGCCGGATCGGTGACCAGCACGGGCGCCTCCACCGACTGGTACAACGCGGCCACTCGCCGACCGGCCTCCGCCGAGTCGGCACCGATGACCACACGGTCGGGGTGCAGGAAGTCGCTCACCGCCGAACCCTCTCGCAGGAACTCGGGGTTCGACACGACGCTGACGTCGTCGCGGTCGATGATGCGCTCGACGATGGCCGCCGAGCCGACAGGCACGGTGGATTTGTTCACCACCACGGCGCCCGGACGGAGCGCGGCCGCGATGGAACGGGCGGCGTTCTCCACGTACGACAGGTCGACCGAGCCGTCGTCGGCCTGCGGCGTAGGCACGCAGAGGAACACCAGGTCAGCGTCGGCAGCCGCCGCGGCGCCACCGAGCACGAACCGCAGTCGGCCCGACGACGTGCCCTCTGCCACCAGTTCGGCCAGCCCGGGCTCGTAGAACGGCACCGAGCCGCCCTGCAGGGTGTGCACACGATCGGGGTCGATGTCGGCGCACACCACCCGATGACCGAGGTGGGCGAGGCAGGCGCCGGTGGTGAGCCCCACGTAGCCGGTACCGACGATGGCGACCGAGGTGCTCATGCGGCTCGCCGCACACTCGTGGAAGCGGCTGAGGACATGGGCTGCAATGCTAGCGGCGACCCCATCATTGCCTCAGGTTTCGTGGCTGCCCCCGATGACCAGTGCCCGGTGATCAGTTGACCCAGCCGACCACCGAGACGTTCACCGACGCCGAACCATGCGCGTTGAAGATGCGAATGGAACCGCCGGAACCCACTGGCACCAGCGCCAGATTGGCCACCGACTGGCCGCCCACCCAGTTGAGGTTCGATGCGTTCGGACGCGATGCCCCGTTGGGGTAGGCGGTGAGGTAACTCTGTTGGGTGCCGCTCTGCGAGGTGATGAGCACCCATACCGCACTCACCCCCGAGCCCGGCACGCCGCCCTGTCCGGTGACCGTGATGGACCGATCGGCGCCCGCCTGCATGGTGCCCGAGTAGAGCGTGGCCGACGGCACCGCAGTGATGTCGCCACCAGAGCCGTTGGCCGCAGTGAAGTAGCCAACCGCGTCGAAGATGAGGTCGGCGGCCAGGTAGTGGTTGTACAACGCCCAGCCGTCGTCGTCGCCCACGGCCACCGACACCAGGTTGGGTCGCACCTGGCCGTTGATCGAGTTGAGCACCGAAGCCACCGGCATTTCGCTGTCGCCGGGCCACAGGGTTTGGAAGCTTCGCCCGGCGCCGTTCACCGAGGTGAGCGTGCCCACGACTGCCTCGGCCCCCGAGGGGATGCCGTCGCGGCCTGCCACGTCGAGGTCGCGGGTTTCGGTGGAGTCGAAGGGCTGCGTCGGGCCGCCGGTGCCGAAGCGCGTGTCGAGGAAGCGGGTGGGGTTGATGGTGAGCAAGCGGCTGCCGTCCTGCCCGGGCTGCCCTTGGTCGACCCAACCGAGCACGTCGACGACGACGTGTACATCGCCGGACGAGACATTGTCGATGCGTATCCGCCCGCCGACGCCCACCTCAAGCAGCTGCAGCGTTGCTCGCGCTTCGCCCGCATTCCACCAGACGGCTGCCGCCTGATTGTTGGCAGCCGGATACGACGATTGGTCGGCGAACACCGACGACCGCGGCGGCTTCGGGAAGAACTTCAGTCTGCCGCTCGAGGTGCCAAGCGTGACGGTGACGTTCACCAACACGGCGCTCACCCCCACGGCTGGCACCCCGCCGACGCCCGCCACCTTGAACTCGTGATTGAGCCGCGAACTCATGCGGAACACGGGGTTCGGGTCGCTGTTGCGGCCATCGCCGGGCTTGACGATGCTCGGGATGCCGAGTCCGATTCGGGAGTCGACGATGCGGGTGGGCTCGAGGGCGTGGAACTCGCCGGTGGCGTCCGGGATGGTGCCGCTCCACTGACACTCGTCGATGCCGAAACACACCATGTCGAGGTCGAGGTGCCAGGTGGTGGTGCCGCCAAGGGTGACGATGCCCACTGCTTGGCGGTTGGTAGACGTGTCGGTGACGAACGCGATGTAGTCGCCGTTCCACAGCGGCCCGGTCTGCCACTGGGTGCCGACGTTGTTGGTGGCGCTGAAGGCGTCGAGGGCATAGCCGGTGGAACTCAGCGGCTGGCCGGTGAGTTGGAAGATCTCGACGCGCACACGGTTGTTGGGCACGCTGGTGCGGGAAAGCACGTTGCCCGTGAACTGCCCGACGTTCGACGCCCCGAACGCCGGGAACGACAGTGCGCCGACGTTGCGGGTACCGCCGGCGGGGATCCGTACGGTGACTGCGCCGTGACCGGCGAGCGGGTTCCACTGCTGGCCGTACGGAGCCTGGTAGGCCTCCATGCGCACCTGCGAGAGGGTGGTGGCGGAATACACCGACACCGGGTTGGGCATGACGGGGTTGTTGTTGTAGAGCGAGTACGGCCACTCGTAGAAGAGGTCGTAGCCGCCAGCGCTCGACCCGTTGCTGAACACGTAGTCGAAGCCCACCGAGTGACTCTTGTTGGAGGGCAACGACCACGAGATGGTCATGCTGGTGGCGGCCGACGAGGTGCTGGGCGCGGCGACAACGGCGGTGGTCAACATCACCGTCGCAACAGCAAGCCTGCGGAACAGCACGAGCAACACTCCTTCTCCGCCCGTCGGCAGAGTATCGGCATCAACCCCCGCCGGCTTGAGCACCCTGGCGCCTCCTACGCCCCTCGATGCCTCCTACACTCCACGACGGAGGTCGAACGATGTCGGTGCTGGTGACGGGTGGAGCGGGATACATCGGGTCGCACACCGTGCGCGCCCTGCGGGCCGAGGGCCGCGACGTGGTGGTGCTCGACTCGCTCGAGCTCGGTCACCGGGCTGCCGTCATCGACGCTCCATTGGAGGTCGGCGACATCGCCAACCGCCAACTGGTGCGAGACGTGTGCACCCGCTACCAGGTCACCCAGGCAGTCCATTTCGCCGCCTACAAGAGCGTCGGCGAATCGATGCAGGCACCCGGCAAGTACTGGGCCAACAACGTCGGCTCGTCGGCCGCCCTGTTCGAGACCCTCGCCGATTGCGGGGTGCAGGGCGTGGTGTTCAGCAGTTCGTGCTCGGTCTACGGCACACCGGCAGTCGTACCCGTTGCCGAAGACGCCGCCATCCACCCGGAGAGCGTCTATGCCGAGACCAAGGCGATGGCCGAACGGATGCTGCACTGGTTCGGAGTCACCCATGGGCTGCGTTCGGTGAGCCTTCGCTACTTCAACGCTGCGGGGGCCAGCGCCGACGCTCGCATCGGCGAAGACTGGTCGTTCTCCATCAACCTCATTCCTGTAGTGATGAAGGCCCTGCTCGGCCACAGTGGCCCGGTGCAGGTGTTCGGCGACGACTACCCCACACCCGACGGCACCTGTATTCGCGACTACATCCACGTCGACGATCTCGCTGCCGCCCATCTCCGGTCGCTCGACTATCTCGCAGCGGGGGGCACCACCACCGCCGTCAACGTCGGCACGGGGGTGGGCAGCAGCGTGCTCGACATCATCCGGGCCACCGAACGGGTCACCGGCATGTCGGTGCCCTACACCGTCGTGGCACGCCGCGCCGGCGACCCGGTGGCGAGCTTCGCCGAGCCACGCCACGCTCGCGAGTTGCTCGGGTGGCAGGCGCACCACAGCCTCGACGACATCATCGCCTCGGCGTGGGAGTGGCATCGCACTCACCCCGAAGGCTTCGCTACCGCCTGAAAGGGCGTTCCTTCATCGAGGTTCAATCGTCGGCGAGGCGCTGCCGATCGA
>DMQJ01000300.1:6462-6906 GCA_003455715.1 Acidimicrobiaceae bacterium
GGCGCTGCCGATCGAGCCAACCGAGGAGCACAGCCACTGCCCGCGGGTCGTGGCGGAGCCGGTGGCCAGCGCCGTGAATCACCCGCAACTCCGCCGAGCCGTGGGCCTCGGCCAGTTGCCGGGCATCGGACGTGGGCACGCTCTCGTCGTCGTCGCCGTGCATCACCAGCAACGGGCGTGGCGCAAACCGGCGAGCCGCGTCGGTGGGTCGGAAGCGGCGGAACTCGCGCCCCCACTCCTCGAAGCTGCGAGGGAACCCGGGGGTGCGCACCGCACCGATCTCGCGAGCATGGTCGAGAAAGCGTCGAGGCTGAGCTGCCCAGTCGTCGAAGTCGGCCCGAGCGCTCAGCAAGGCCGCGCCGCGTACGCGCGGGTCGTCGGCGGCCACACACGTGGCGATCGAGCCGCCGGTGTTGGTGCCCACCAACCACACCCCCGACCGGC
>DMQJ01000016.1 GCA_003455715.1 Acidimicrobiaceae bacterium
ATCCGGTTCCGGTCGCGGCAGGAGATCTGGTAAACGGTGCCGTGCCCCATCCGGGTCAGCAGCGCGCAGATGCCGATGGAGGACATGTGGCAATTGGCGCCCGAGGCATCGGTGGCGTTGATCGCATGGGCCACGTCAGCCAGCGGTTTCGCCGCCTCGAACACATCGGCCGGATCGGCGCTGTCGGGCGACACGCGCATCCGGTCGATGGCAGCGAGTGCCAGGGCAGGGCGGGTCTCCCAACTCGGCGAACGAGTCTCCCACTCGTTGGGGCCGCGGCTGCCGAACTCGTACAGGAACTCGTCGAACGCGGCGCGGAACTCGTCGGAGTCGAGATCCATGCGGGAGAGGCGCCACATGGCATGGCTGGGCTCGGCCGAGTCGACCTCGCCGATGCCGGCGATGATGGGCATGATGAGGTCGGGGCGGCCCACCGCTGTGGCCACACCGCTGATGACCCCGACCGGCACCGTGGCCATGTAGGTGGTGAACAGGTGTTGCGCGAACAGGTGGCGATGCACCGGGACGATGTCGAGGAAACGCTGCCACAACTCCTCGAGCGACAGGCTCGCCAGGTCGGGCCGGTTGGCACGCATCGCCTTGGTCGACAGCCGGTCTTCCGTGAGTTGGGTGAGGTCGCTGAGGCTGGTTTGGGCGAACACCCACCCGAACGTGGCACCAATCTTCTCGGACAGATCGGGGCGTACGTCGCCCTCCATCTCCTCGTACGGCGGAATGCCGGGCTGGGCGCCGAAGAACTGCTCGTCCATGTCGCGCCAGCTGAGGCCGGGCGCCCGCTCGCCGAAGAGGCGGATGAGCGAGGCGTTGAGATAGCAGTAGCCACCCTGCACCCCGAGTTGGCAGAAGTCGTCTGCGGGAAACTCCGACAACTCGAAGGCACCCATTCGCTCCCAGGCATCGCGCCAGCCGAGCTCGGCCTCCCACAGCGCTGAGGTGCTGGTGAGCGGAGTGACCGGGTCGGGGAAGACCTCCCCCACGTTGGCCCTGGTGTAGATCGGGAAGCGCTCGGACAGCGCAGTATCGGTGACGTAGTAGCGGTCGCCCATGGTGTCCCCCCAGACAGAGTGCAGCGGCCCGAGCAGCGTAGCCCGACACGACGACCGAGACGTGACGGTGGTCACGCGCACGGGTGAGCGAGCAAGTGGCAGTCGCCGTCGCCCGCTGCGATCATGCTTGTCATGACCGCACTCCCCGACTGCCGCTGGGCAGCGTTCACCGACGATGGGCCGTGGGCACTGCCCCAGCCCGGGAGCAGCAACGGTGGCGACATTCGGTGGCTGGCGCTGGCGGCAGACCTCCGTGCGGCGGCGCATGCCGAGGTACCGGTGCTCACCACCCCATCTCGCCTTCCTCCCGGTCGACGGGTGGTGCGCGTCGTCGGCACGCTTGGCGGGGCGGTGGTGCCGTGGCTGTGGCGGAAACGCCGCGGGCGATACGAGTCGCCGGAGGCCAGCCGCGCCGAGGTGTCGCAACGCCTTCGCGAAGCTGCCGAACGCTTAGGGCCGACCTACATCAAGCTCGGGCAGATCATCTCCAGCGGCGAGGGTCTGTTCCCCGCCGAGCTCGTCGACGAGTTCAAGAAGTGCCGCGACCAGGTGCCCGCCGAACCCTTCGATGTGGTGCGCATGGTGGTGGAGGGCGACCTCGGTGCGCGCCTGGAGGATGTGTTCTCGTCGTTCTCGCCCACCCCGCTCGCCGCCGCCTCCATCGCCCAGGTGCACGCCGCAGTGCTGCGCTCCGGTGAAGAGGTCGTGGTGAAGGTGCAGCGGCCCACCGTTGCCCGCAATGTGCGCAACGACCTGCGGGTGATGGCCTGGATGGCGCCGTTCCTGGTGGGCCGCATTCCCATCGCCTCCCTCGCCAACCCGCCGGCGCTGGTGGAACTGTTCGCCGAGACCATCGTGGAAGAGCTCGACTTCCGCATGGAAGCCGCCAACATGATCGACATCGCGGCCATGCTGCACGAGCTGGGCAACCAGGGGTACGTGGTGCCCCGGCCCCACCCGCGCCTGGTCACCCGCCGTGTGCTGGTGATGCAGCGCGTGCATGGGTTCAACTTCGACGATGTGGCCGGCATGAAGGACGCCGGCGTCGACACCCACGAGGTGGTGCGCACCGCCATGGTGGCCCTGATGGAAGGCGCCATGGTGTACGGCGTGTTCCACGGCGACCTGCACGGCGGCAACCTGTTCGTGTTGCCCGACGGCCGCACCGCCCTCCTCGACTTCGGCATCGTCGGCCGCCTTACCAGCGAACGACGGTTGGCGTTCCTCCGCATGATGCTGGGTGCCACCACCAACGACGTGCGCGGGCAAATGGCTGCGATGCGCGACCTGGGCGCGCTGCCGCCCGACACCGACCTGGAGGCCGTCATCCGCGACCTGCGCCTCGACCAGCCCACCATCGACCCCACCACGCTCACCGGTGAAGAACTCGTCGCCGAGGTGCAACGAGTCGTGAAAGCCCTGCTGGGCTACGGCGCTCGGATGCCGAAGGAACTCATGCTCTACGTGAAGAACATGGTGTTCCTCGACGGGGCCATGGCACGCCTTGCACCCGACCTCGACCTGCTCAGCGAAATCGCCTCCATCTCGCTGATGTTCGCCGAGCGCCACGGCGAGCGCCTGGGCCAGGAGTTGGGCATCGACCACACCTCCATCGAGATGAACATGGACTCCGTGAAGGCCGGCTTCGGCGTCACCACCGACACCGACAGCCTCACGTACCGCGAACTACAGGCGCGCCGGGAACTGATCCAGAAGCGCATGCGCGACCACGTCGGCCGCTAGTCGAAGCGGAACCGGGGATTCACCCGGTTCCCCGGTTGGTGCCGGGGGCGTACGGTGCTGCGTCATGGGGATCTTCGACAACATCGGTGAGGCAGCAGGCGACGCGATCGGCGGCCTGTTCAACGGCAACAACAGTGGCAACTCCGGGGGCTCCGGTGGTCAGGGTTCAGGCGACGGCAACAACCTTCTCGCCGACGTCTTCGAGACCATCGCCGGCAACAACGCCGACCCCGACGACGGCGGCGAGGCCGAAGGCGGCGGAGGCGGCGGCCTCTTCGGCAA
>DMQJ01000381.1:0-1834 GCA_003455715.1 Acidimicrobiaceae bacterium
TCTTCCGATCTGTCGTCGGCGGGCAGGCCCACCAGCAGCGACCCGAACGTGGTGGCCCGCGACCCGGTGCCCACGTCGAAACCACCCACCACCACCTCGAGTCGCAGCCGGTTCTTCACCTTGCGCCAGTTCGGTGACCGCTTGCCGGGCACGTAGGGCGACCCGAGGCGCTTGGCCATCACGCCCTCCAAACCTTGGGCCGCCGTGGCCTCCAGCAGCGCTGCGCCGTCGCCCACCTGATGGCTCGGCACCATCCAGTGCGACCCGGGTTCCAGCAGCGCGCCCAGCAGCGCTCGCCGCTGCTCATACGGCAGCGAGATGCAGTCGGTGCCGTCGATCTGCAGCACGTCGAACGCGTAGAACGCCACCTGGGTCTCGTGTCGCTGCAGCATCACGAAGTTGGGCCGACCCGCCTCGTCGAGCACCACCAGTTCGCCGTCGATGATCGCGCTCGACGCGTTGACCGCGTCGGGCAGGCCCGCGAGCTCTGGGTAGGTGGCCGTGACGTCGAGCCCGGAGGAGCTTTGGAGGCGTACTCGCCCGTCGCTCACGAACGCCAGCGTGCGGTAGCCGTCCCACTTGATCTCGTACGCCCACTCGTGATCGTTCGAGGCAGGCGGCAGTGCACCGATCGCCGCCTTCATCGGCTCGATCGGAAAGTGCAGCGGCAAGGCGCTACTTCCGTGGCAGCCGGCTGGTGAGCACGCCCTGCGCCTCGAGTGAGTCGAGTGCGGCGTCGTCGAGGCCGAGCAGTTCGCTGAGCACTGCCCGGTTGTCTTCACCGCGGTAGCGCGGCTCGCCGCCGGTGCGCACGTCGCTGCCCTCGAATCGCCACGGCGCGTTGGGAATGCGGATGGTGCCGTCGCCTCGGTCGGGGATGCGCACGGTGGCCTCGCGGTCGGTGGCCCAGTCGGTGTCGCACACGTCGTGCACCGAACGCAGGCGACCGACCGCCAACCGGTTGGCCGACATCGCCTCTTCGATGGCGTGCGCCGATGGCATGGTGCGCGCCCAGTCGTGCAACTCGTCCTCGATGGCGTCGAGATTGGCGAGCCGCAGGGCCGTGGAGGCGAACCGCGGGTCATCGATGAGGTCGGCCCGACCGATCGATGCCATGTAGAAGTCGAAGGTCTTGTTCTCCGCCGGGTGGCCGCTGATGACCACCATCTCACCGTTGGCGGCGGTGAGCACCGGGTAGTCCATCGGGCGGAAGCTACGGATCTGCCCATCGGGCACCGGATCGTCCCACAGGTGGTCGTGGGCGTGCTCGTTCACGTACAGCATCGTCTGTGCCATCGAGATGTCGATGCGGTCGCCGCGGCCGGTGCGCTCGCGCTGGTAGAGCGCCGCGAGGATGGCAGCCCCGCACTCCAACGCGGTGTACACGTCGGCGTGACTGTGCGGGTCGTTGGCGTACTGGCCGCGTTCGGCGGGCTCGCTGCCCGAGTGGCCCTGGCGAGCATCGCCCTGGGCCTTGGTGAACCCACTCTCCGCGCCGACCACTGGGGCATAGGCGCGGCGGTGCACCCACGGCCCGGTCTGCCCGTAACCGCTCACGCTGGCCAGGATGAGGCGTGGGTTGCGGGCGCGCAGTGTGTCCCAGCCGAGGCCGAGGCGATCGAGCACACCGGGGCGGAAGTTCTCCACCACCACATCGACCTGGTCGACGAGCTGCAGCACGATGGCCCGGCCGGCCTCATGGTCGAGGTCGAGGCTGATGCAGCGCTTGCCGGCGTTCTGCTGCGCGAAGTAGCTGGAGATGCTGTTCACCCGCGGCCACGTGGTGCGGGTGATGTCGCCCTCCGGCGGCTCGAGCTTGATCACCTCGGCGCCG
>DMQJ01000381.1:2065-2595 GCA_003455715.1 Acidimicrobiaceae bacterium
TTGATCACCTCGGCGCCGAGGTCGCACAGCATGCGAGTCGCGTGCGGGCCCGCGAGCACGCGGGTGAGGTCGAGCACACGGACACCGGTGAGTGGGCGTTGGGCAGCAGTCATGCCCTCGCGAACCTACTTGGCAGTCCAGGCGTGGGCGTCGCTGAGATGCAGGGCGACCGCATCCCAGTCCACGTCGGGTAGGTCGAGATACACGCCCACCCACCCGCGCACGCCGTAGTAGGGCGGCACGAAGTAGCGCTCGGGTTCGGCGGCCACGAGTTGCTGCTGGGCGCCCGGCGGGGCGGCCATGAGCACCCCGTTGCGATCGTCGTGATGGTGATCCCACGTGGTGGCGAACTGGCGGCTCTTGCGGCCCTGGCCCACGCTCCACGCCCGCTCTCCATGGCTCACCTTCCACGTCACCTCGGGCAGGGCGTCACAGATCTCCTGCAGCCGCTCCCACACGCCCGGGTCGGATGGTCGTTGCGCTGCATTCATCGCGGTCACTGTACGCCCCGCCACCGCCCCCCGCCCCCG
>DMQJ01000104.1:0-2268 GCA_003455715.1 Acidimicrobiaceae bacterium
GAACCCAAGGAAGACGGCCTCCGCACCCAACGCCGCGCACGCAGCCTGAGCCTCAGCCACTCGCACGTCGGCCAACGCGCTGTCGGGGTCGGCAGCTCCGCGCGTGGCGAAGACCACCACGGTGGGCACGCCACGGGCACGGAGTTCGGCCAGGGTCCCTCCGGTAAAGATGGCCTCATCATCGGGGTGAGCGTGCAGGAACACCACCGTGCGGCGCGAGCCGTCGCGATGTTCCGTCGACTCGTTGTCACCCTTTTCGCCGCTCATACGTCAGTGCACAGTGAAGGCGGCACGGTTCGCCGTCACAACCACCGGCAGCCCGCTGCCCAACCGAACGGAGCACACTGAAATGAAGGTCAACATGGGTCCCCTCGACCGCAAGATCCGGGCGTTCGTCGTCGCCCCGCTGCTCATCGTGCTGGCCATCGTGGTCGGCGCAGGCTCGGTGGGTGGCATCATCCTCTTCGCGCTCGCCGCCATCATGCTCGCCACCGCCGCCATGAGTTCCTGCCCGCTCTACTTGCCGTTCGGTCTCAACACGTGCCCCACGAAGCCCACCAAGAGCTGACCGGCCAGCCGGCCGACGATCTGAGCCAGGCGATCACCGAGCTCGTCCCTGATCTGCTCACCTTCGCCCGCCGACTCACCGTCGGTCGGCACGCAGCCGACGATTTGGTGCACGACACGGTGGTGCGGTCGCTGCAGGCGCGCTCGTCGTTCCGTGGCGAAGCGAGCGTCCGCACCTGGCTGCACCGCATCATGTGGAATCTGGCAGTCGACCGCAGCCGTCAGGGCAGCCGAGAGTTGCTCGTCGACGAAGTGGAAGATCGTTGGCGCGACGACACCTACACCGTCGACCCAGTCGTCGTCAGCGAGCAAGCGGCCGACGCCGACCGGTTACGCGATGCCCTCGTTCGACTGCCGTTCATCTACCGGAGCGCCGTGGTGTTGCACGACTCGCTCGGGTGGACGCATGCGGAGATCGCCGATCGGCTTGAGATCTCTGTCGGCAACGCGAAGCAACGAGTGCACCGAGGCCGCATGTTGCTCACCTCGGCTCTGGCGGAGGAGGCCGGTCGTCAGGCAGCTCTGAAAGGAGTGGTCATGAAGTGTTGGGATGCCCGCGAGCAGGTGGGCGACTACCTCGACGGCACGCTGCCAGCGCCCGCGGCGTCGAAGCTCGAGGCACATCTGGCTGCGTGCCCCACGTGCCCGCCGCTCTACGCCTCGCTGGTGGGCGCGACGGCAGCACTCGGCACCATCCGCGACTCCGACACCACCGTGCCACCGGCCCTTGCAACGAAGGTGGCGGCAGCGCTCGCGGGTGCTGCTACGCGTCGGGGGCCAGGCTCTTGATGTAGTCGATGATGAGTTCGAGGTCGTCGTCGGTGACAGCGCTGTTCACCGGCATCGGCACCACCATGCCTTCGCGTACCTGAGCCGCCGGCTGTCGCACCGCCAGACGCAGGTACTCCTCATCGACCGTCACGGTGGTGCCATCGGTGAGGGTGACCTCCGAACCGAACAGACCCACCCACGTCGGCCCGGTGCCGCCCTGTCCGTCGGGCCCATGGCACGACAGACAGGCGTACTGGCGAGCGACCGACTTGCCCGACGGTTCTCGTTCGTCGCCGCCCCCGCACGCGACGGCAACAGCGATGAGGCCGACGACGGCCGCTGTGTGGGCAAAGGCGACTCGAGCACGCACGGCACCATCGTCGCGCAGCCTGATGGCCTGCGGAAATCATGTGGCGCGCCGCTCGAGCGCTGCCATGCTGGGCAACGGCCATGACCACCACCAACGAGCCCACGCTCGATCCAGCCGCGCAGCGCCGCGCCGACACACTTGAGCTGCTGCGCGCCCGAGATGGGCTCTTGTGTCCCGACGGGTTGCCGCTGGCCGAACGCCGCGACGACCTCTTGGCCGCCATCCGCGACCACCAGGTGGTCATCGTCGCCGGCGAGACCGGCTCCGGCAAGAGCACACAGCTGCCCAAGCTCTGTCTGGAACTCGGGCGCGGCGTCACCGGTCTCATCGGTCACACCCAGCCGCGCCGGGTGGCCGCGCGCACGATTGCCGAGCGGGTGGCCGACGAGTTGGGCACCGAACTGGGCCGCACTGTCGGATACTCGGTGCGGTTCACCGACCGAGTGAGCGACGACACCATGGTGCGGGTGATGACCGACGGCATCCTGCTGGCCGAGACCCAGCGCGACCGCATGCTGCGTCGTTACGACACGCTCATCATCGACGAAGCCCACGAACGC
>DMQJ01000104.1:2537-2688 GCA_003455715.1 Acidimicrobiaceae bacterium
TCACCTCGGCCACCATCGACACCGAGCGGTTCGCCGCGCACTTCGCCCAACCCGACGGCACCCCGGCCCCGGTGGTGGAGGTGAGCGGGCGCACCTATCCGGTGGAGCTGCGCTATCGCCCCTACGGCCCGCACCCCGATCGTCCGGGCGT
>DMQJ01000351.1:0-10912 GCA_003455715.1 Acidimicrobiaceae bacterium
GGCTGCGGCCCCCCGCGGCCGGCGGGCACCACCACCGGCGGCCCGGCGGCCGGTGGGAGCTCGCCGGGAGCCAGGGTCGACACGGGAGTGGGCTCGCCTTCCTCCCCGGGGGCGACTGTGTCGTCGGGGGCGACCGTGTCGTCGGGGCTGCCGGCCATGGCAACGCGTTGCGGGGCGACGAACGCGAGCCCGATGGCCCCAGCGGCCGCCACGAGTCTCCACCGCCTGCGCATCTCGCCCACGCTAGTGAGCGGGCACGGTGAAGGGGCGGCAGGTGGTCAGCGGCCCTGGAAGTGAGGAGCGCGCTTCTCCACGAACGCCTTCATTGCCTCCATCGTGTCGGCGGTGCCGAAGTTCACCGTCTGCGACAACCCCTCGTCGTCGAGCGCCTCTTCCATGGTGACGTTCATCGCGTTGTCGAGCAGCCGCTTCGACATGGCGAGCGCAATCGGGGGTGCCTCGGTGAGGCGGCGCGCCCAGTCGTCGACGAATGCATCGAGTTCGCCGTCGGGCAGCACCCGGTTCACCAACCCGATGTGCTCGGCGTCGGCGGCGGAGATGATGTCGGCGAAGAAGGCGAGTTCCTTGGCACGGTGCAGTCCCACCCGCCGGGGCAGCAGCCACGAGCCGCCGAAGTCGAGGCTCAACCCACGACGGGCGAAGATCTGGCTGAAGCGGGCATTCTCGGAGGCCACCACCAGGTCGCAGCCGAGCGCCAGGTTGCAGCCGGCACCCACCGACACCCCTCGCACCTTGGCAATGGTGGGCTGGGGCAGCCGATGCAGTGCGAGCGCCACGTCGCCCACGTGCCGCATGGCAGCCAGCTGATGGCGCTGGCGACCACCACCCGTGAGGTCGGCGCCCGAGCAGAACTCGCCGTTGGCACCGGTGATGACCACGACTCGGTCGTCGTCGCTGCCAGCGATCTCGTGAAAGGTCGCCAGGAGCTCGTTCCACATCACGTCGTTGAGGGCGTTCTTCTTCGCCGGACGGTTGAGGGTGACGGTGACGACGCCTGCGGCGCGGGTGACTTGCAGCGTTTCCATACGCGCGGACGATACTGAGCGGATGGGCCTCAACCCGCACCGGCCGCAACGGCGGCGTACCTCCGACTACTTCTTCGTTGCCGCGGCCGCGGTGGCCTCCGTGGCCCTGGTGGTGTGGGCATTCCTCGGCTAGCGGCCGCCGCTGACGTCAGTCGACACCAGGGCGAGCTGCACTGCCCATCGGTACTCCGGCCAGCAGGGCCTCGCTGATCCGCCGCGGCGCTTCGTTGAGCCAGAAGGTGATCGACAACCGTCGCGGGGTGCGCACGTGACGGCGGTCGCGGGCCACCGCTGCCACCGTCCGCCTGGCGATGAGGTCGGGGGTCTTCTTCGGCAGCATCTGCAACCGACGGAGCCGACGCAGCATCGGCCCGTACTCCTGCTGCGCCTCAAGGTGGTCCCACATCTGGGTGTCGGTGGGTCCGGGCGCGACGAGGGTGAGGTGCACCCCGGAGCCCTTCAGCTCTTGGCGGAGTGCTCCCACGAGGTTGTTGACCGCCGCCTTGGTGGCTCCGTACGTGGCAAGCCCAGGGAAACTGGCGCTACCCGCCAGCGACGACAGGAACACCACCGACCCTTTGCCTCGCTGCAACATGCCAGGCAACACCGCGCGGGTGAGCACCGCAGGCGCCTCCAGGTTCACGCGCACCACCTCTCGCAACCGCTCGACCGGGTCGTGCAGAAACCAACTGGTGTTCTCCACCCCGGCATTGTTCACCCACACGTCGACGGGCCCAGCCTGAGCTTCCACGCGAGCCACCAGACCGTCGACCTGCTCTGCATCGCTGAGGTCGGCGACGAACGCGGTGCCACCCAACTCGGTGGCCAGAGCCTCCAGAGCAGCCGCTGAACGAGCGACGAGCGACACCCGCGCCCCTGCCTCCACGAATCGACGGGCCATCGCCTCGCCAATTCCGCGAGATGCTCCGGTGATGACAACGTGCGCACCCTTGAGTTCCATGGCGGAATGCTAGGGCACGTCAGAACGCGCCTTCGATGACTTCCACCTTGGCCCCCACCACGGCGGCCACGTCGAAGCGCACGGAGGCCGCACCGGGTCGCACGTCGTTGAGCCACTGCGTTGCCAACCGGCGGAGCCGCTGCTGCTTGCGCCAGTTCACTGCGGCCTCGGGCCCGCCGAACTCGGCGCTCGCTCGCGCCTTCACTTCGCAGAACACCACTTCGCCGGGGCGGGCAAGGATGAGATCGATCTCACCGTGGGCACAGCGCCAGTTGCGGGCCACCACTTCGTAGCCGCGCCGTACATACCAGCGGGCTGCTTCGTTCTCGCCGAAGCGACCGCGCGCCTGCGCGGCCAGCGAACCGCCTACAGCTCGGCCTGGGGAAGTTCTTCGACGTTGACGTCCTTGAACGTCAGCACCTTCACCTTGGGGATGAATCGGGTCTTGCGGTACATGTCCCATACCCATGCGTCAGTCAACTCCACCTCGATGAGCGGCCGTGCCGCCTCACCGGTGACGGTGACCTTGACGTCGTTGGCCAGGTAGAACCGGCGCTCGGTCTCGACGGCGAAGCGGAACATGCCCGCGACGTCTTGATACTCGTGCGCGAGTTGGAGCTCTCGCTCGGCCTCGAAATTCTCGAGATCGTCAGCGCTCAACGTGGGTGCTTCTCACACCGAAATGGGCTTGAGCCCGAGCGGCTCAGCGCTCGCGCTTTTCCTTGATACGGGCGCTCTTACCAACCCGGTCGCGGATGTAGTAGAGCTTGGCGCGACGGACGTCGCCCTTCTTCACCACTTCGAGCTTCACCACGGTGGGGGTGTGCACCGGGAAGGTGCGCTCGACGCCGACGCCGTAGCTGAGCTTGCGCACGGTGTAGGTCTCCTGCACGCCGCCACCCTGACGGGCGATGACGTTGCCCTGGAACACCTGCACGCGCTCCTTGTTGCCCTCGACCACCTTCACGTGGACCTTCACCTCATCGCCCGGACCGAAGTCGGGGATGTCGGTGCGGAGGTACTGATTGTCGACGATGTCGGTGGACTTCATAGCGGGAACTCTCTCAGGCGTCGAAAGGGGAACGCTCAAGGATAGGTGACGGAAGGGAACTCTTCCAACAAGCGGCGGTCAACTTCGCTCAGCCCGCCGCGGGCTTCCACAAGGTCGGGCCGGTCGCGCAGGGTGCGATGCAGGGCCTGGGCACGCCGCCAACGCTCGATGCGCGCGTGGTCGCCGCTGCGGAGCACCTCGGGCACCTCCCACCCGCGAAACGCCGCTGGACGGGTGTACATCGGCTCTTCCAGCAGCCCCGAAACACCAAAGCTCTCGTGCACGGGGCTGGCCTGGTTGCCCATCGCCCCAGGCAGGAGGCGTACGACTGCTTCCACAACGAGGCACGCGGCGACCTCTCCCCCGTTGAGCACCACGTCGCCGACGCTCAGTTCGCCGTCGACGAGGTGTTCACGAACCCGCTGATCGACCCCCTCGTAGCGCCCGCACAGCATCGAGAACCCATCGAGCGAGGCAAGTTCAGTGGCCATGGCCTGGTCGAATCGGCGACCGCCGGGTCCCAACAGGAAGAGTGGGCGAGGTGGCTGAGCGGCTTCCACCGAGGCGAACAGCGGCTCAGGCTTCATCACCATTCCGGCACCTCCGCCGAAGGGGGCGTCGTCGACCGTGCGATGCACATCGGACGTGTGGTCTCGCGGATCGTGGAGGCGGAGGTCGAGCAGGCCGGAGGCCCGGGCCTTGCCCAGCAGGCTCTCGGCGCAGAACGTGTCGACCAGCCCGGGGAAGATGGTGAACACGTCGATCCGCACGGCATGGCAGCCTACGGGGTGATGATCTACCACCTCACCGATCCCGCCACCTGGGCGACATCTGTTGCCGCTGGTGAACACACGCAGAGCACGCGGGGCCTCACCCTGGCGCAGGAAGGCTTCATCCACTGCAGCACAGCCCACCAGTGGCCAACGGTGCGGGGTCTGTTCTACGCCGACGTGAACCCCCTGCTGCTCTTGCACATCGACGAGGCGCTCGTGGATGCCCCGGTGGTGTTCGAACAGCTTGGCGATGCCCCGGAACCGTTTCCTCACGTGTACGGACCGATCCCCGTGCGCGCGGTGGTGAAGGTGGAGCAACTCGACCCCGCCTGAGCAAGATCCGTTCGTGTGTGCGGACGCGCCACCGGCCGGCCCCGAAGGACCGGCCGGTGAAGCGTCTCAGTGGGACTGAGGGACTAGCTGTTGGAGCGACGCGGCCGGCGGCGAACCACCAGCATCAGTGCACCGGCAGCTGCCATGGCGAAGCCTGCCAGCAGCATCGTCGAGGCGCTGCTACCGCCGCCCGTCTCCGGGAGGCCACCACGACGGATGGTGGTGGTGGGGGCAGCCGTGGTGGTGGGGCCACCCTGGTCGCCTTCCGACACCGGCACACCCACCTTGGCCGACAGGTCGCACACCGTGCCGTCGATGGGCGGCAAGCACGACAGGTCGGTACCCAGCGATGCCTGCACCAACTGCTCCGCGACCACCCGACGCATCATGTCGAGCGACGGGGTATCCCATGTGCCGAGCACCTTGGCCTGGTTGAGGATCTGCGTGCCGGGAAGCACCCCGGCATCGACCTTCACCACCAGGGTGATCGGCTTGGTGAGTGCTCCGGGGGCCAACGAGTCGTCCATCACGCAGGTGAGCAGCTGGGGCCGCGTGGCCTCAGTGAGGCTGCAGAGACCGGCGTTGTCCTCCACCGATACCGAGACGAACTCAGTCTCAGCGGGGAGACGGTCGGTGATGACCACCGGGTCGAGCGTGAGCCCGCCGGTGTTCTGTGCCTGCAGCACGTAGGTGATGGTGCCACCGGCGGTGACCGTGCCAGTGAGTGACTGCTTGTTGATCTGCACCGCGGCATACCCGTTGGTGATGACCACACTGATGGTCTCACCGAGATGGCCGTTGAGGGTGAGCTGGCTCTGGCTGACCGTGCTGGTGTTGGCCGTGCCAGCGTCGATCTCCTCCACCAGGTACTCGATACCCGCAGGGTCGAGGGTGGAGGGCAGCATGATGGTCTGCGGCACGCCAGCGTCGAGGTCGAAGGTGAGTTCTTCCTGGTAGGTGGCGTCATCCATCAGGCGCGAGACCCTGATGGTGTACGTCTCGCCGGTTGGCGGGGCGCCGAGTACCACCTTCTCGAACACCACCTCGTTCTCACAGACCACCTCGGTGGCAGCGGCGGATGCCACTTCCACACCGTCGTAGAGCACCGACAGCGGGGCGCTGGCCGAGCTGACCGCCTTGGAGGCACCGGCCCCGAGGGTGAAGGTGCTGCCACCGGCGCTGAACTCCACGTCGATGTCGGCGGTGTTGGTGACCGTGAACCAGTAGAGGTCGACCTCACCCTCGATGTCGACGCTGTTGCACTCTGCGACGACACCGGGCGTCGGATCGCAATCGACGTCGACCACGACGTCGTCCTGCTCGACTCCGTTGATCGACACCGTGATGGTGGCCTCGCCATCGGCAAGGCCGCTGACGACGTGCTCGACGGTGCTGTTGGGATCGACCACTACGTCAACACCGTTGATGGTGAAGGTGGTCTCAACATCGTCGCTGCCGTTGGTGAGGCTGAAGACCACCTCACCATCCCATTGCGAGCAGCGCTGCGACGTGGAGTACGACGACTCCTGGTCGCAGTTGAACTCCACCTCGACGTCGGGCTGGGCCACACCGTCGATGGACATCGTCACCGAGTGCTCACCGTCGTTGAGGCCGCTGACGGTGTACTCCTCCGTCTGGCCAGGCTGTACCTCCACGTCGACACCGGCAACCGTGAAGGTCACCGACACATCGTCACCATTGTTGGTGAGCTGGAACACCACCGAGCCATCGTTGTCGGCGCACTCCGTGTCGTAGGTGAAGGTCGGCGCCGGATCGCAATCCACCGACACCACCACGTCGTCCTGCTCGACCCCGTCGATGGCGACGGTGATGGTGTGCTGGCCATCGGCGAGGCCGCCGACAGTGTGCTGCACGGTCTGGCCAGGGTCGACTTCGATATCGGTGCCGTTCACCGTGAACGTCACCGATGAGTCATCGCCGCCGTTGGTGAGCGAGAACACCACCGAGCCGTCCTTGTCGGCGCACTCCTCGTTGTAGGAGAACGACGACTCCTGGTCGCAGGTGAAGGTGGCCTTGATGTCGGGCTGGCTCACCCCGTCGATGAGCAACGTCACCGTCGCCGCACCGTCGTTGAAACCACCCACCGTGTGCTCCACGGTTTGGCCAGGGCCCACCACGACAGGGGTACCGGCAATCGTGAAGGTCACCGACACGTCATCACCGTTGTTGGTGAGCTGGAACACCACCGAACCGTCGTTGTCGGCGCACTCCGTGTCGTAGGTGTACGTCGGCGCCGGATCGCAATCCACCGTCAACTCGATGGCCGGCTTGGCAACGCCGTCGATGGAGACGGTGATGGTGGCCGGGCCGTCGCTCAGTTGACCCACGGTGTGCTGCACGGTCTGGCCGGGCGGCACGACCACGTTGGTGCCGTTGATGGTGAACGTGACATCGACGTCGTCACCGTTGTTGGTGAGGGTGAAGACGACCGAGCCGTCCTTGTCGACGCACGACTGCTCGTGCGAATAGGTGGGCGGCGGGTCGCAGTCGACCGTCAACTCGTCGTTGAAGATCTCCACCCCGTTCGAAGTGACGACGAACGAGTGGGGTCCGTCGACGAGGTTGCCGATGGTGACCACCTTGCTGGTGTTGGCTGCCACCGAGTGCTGTGCGCCGTTGATGGTGAACAGCACGGGCAGTTCACCACCCGTTGCGGTGAGGGTGAAGGTGACCTTGCCATCCTTGTCGACGCACGCCTGGGCGACACCGACGGAACCTTCACCGCTCTTGTCGCAATCGACCGTGATGTCGATCTTCCAGGTCTTGCCGCCACCGGCCACGTTGAACGTGTGATCGCCATCAGTCAGATCGCCGATGGTGACCGTCTTCGACGACTTCGGCCCCACGGAGTGCGGGGCGCCGTTGATGGTGAACGTGATGCTCACATCGTCACCGTTGTTGAACAAGGTGATGCTGATCGAGCCGTCGCTCACGCCGTTGGGCTCATCGACGCAGGCCGACGTGTGCTGCACCGTCGGGTCTTGGTCGCACTTGATGGTGACCGTCTGCGAGAAGTCGTTCTGGCCCTGGGTGATGGTGATGGTGTGCTGACCATCCGTGAGGCCGCTGATGACCACCACCTTCTGGCTGTTGGCGTTCACCACGTGCTGGTTGCCGTTGACCACGAACGTGAGCGGCAGTTCGCCGCCGACGTTCTTCAGGGTGACAGTGACCTTGCCGTCCTCGTCGGCGCACTCCTGCGCCACCTGCACCTGCGGCGAACCAGGCTGATCGCAACTGACGGTTACCTGGAAGCTGCCGGCCACGCCGCCGATCGTGTAGTTGATCGTGTGAGTGGTGTCGCTGAGCCCGGTGATGGTGTGCGTCTTGGTCTGGCCGGGGCTCACGGTGTACTGGGTGCCGGCCACGACGAAGACGACATCCACATCGTCGCCGTTGTTGTGCATGGTGACGACGACCTTGCCATTGCCGCCGACACACTCATACGTGTGGCTGACGGTCGACGTTTGATCGCACTTCACCGTGAAGGTCTTGCTGAGGCCGGAGAAGCCCGGGGCCGTGATGGTGATGGTGTAGCTGCCATCGTTGAGACCGCTGTAGGTGCGGGTGGCTGAGCTGTTGGGACCCACCGTGATGACCTCGGTGGCCGCCGTGACCGGATGCTTCACCGTGAAGGTGATGCCCTCGGTGCCGGAGTTGGTGAGGGTGAGCACCACCGTGCCGTCGTTGTTGACACAGCTCTGGCTGATGGACGTGCTCGGGTTCGGCTGGTCGCAGTCGATGGTGACCTGTTGCGTGGCGATGGTGGTGGAGCCCACCTTCACCGTCACGGTGTAGACCGCATCGGCCAGGCCGGAGTAGTTGACCGTCTTGCTGCTCGACGCGTTCACCGTGTGGGTCTCGGTGCTGCCGCTCGGCGTCGTGACCGTGAAGGTCACCGACTCGCCGCCGGTGTTGTTGAGGGTGACGGTGATCTTGCCGTTGCCATCCACACAAGCGGAGGTAATGGTGGCGCTGGGCGCCGGGAAGTCGCAGTCGATGGTGAAGCTGTCTTCGTACGTGCCGATTCGCGACCCGCCCTGCTGGGTGTAGGCACGCACGTGGTAGTTGTACGTTCCATCTGCCAGACCGGTGAACGTGTGGGTAGCGCTTCCGCCCGGAGCCACGTCGTACCAGGTGTAGGTGCTGCCGGAGTTGACGCCGAGCGGATACACACGGAACGACACCGACGAGGTGGCGAACGATGAGTTGGTGAGCGTGATCACCAACTTGCCCTCGCCATTGCCCGGCGCAGTGTTCACGCACTCAGGCGCGACGGTGACGTTCGGACAGTCGGCCGGCTTGGTGATGGTGACCGAACGGCCGTCGCCACCTGCGCTGCCGTTGCCCCAGTCGGCGACAGGCACGCTGCGGACCTTCACCGACGTCGCCCCGCTGGGCCACGCAATCGTGCCGCTGAAGCTGGCGATGGTGCCCTGGTTGGGGAACACACCCGAACCGATCTGCACCTCGGGACCGTTGTCGGGGTCCATGTAGACGCGAACGTCGGAGTTGGCGCCGCTCAACCCGGTGGTCCACGACGAGGCGGTCCACGAGATCACGGCGTCGCAACCCACGGTTGCGCTGATCTCCGAGTGGTGGGCACTGGCGGTGCCGCTGAAGACTGGCACCACCGTGACGATGCCGATCAATGACGCGATGACGGCAACGAGCCGTCGCCAGCGCCGAGGCTGGACGGATGACATGAGCTGAATTCCTCCCTGAGCAGTGGGCAGAAGCTGACCGAAGTCGGCCTCCGTTTCGTGCCCGTGGGTCGGGTTCGCTCTTGCTCCTCGCCGGCCAAGCGACCAATCAAGCCGACGATTCGTTGCACCCCACGTGCGACTCAGATCGTACGCAGGAGTGTTGCACCCGCGGAATGGGTCATTCGGACCATTCGTGCGACGGGCACCACCCTCAGAGGTCGAACAACCCCTCCGGGGGGTCGACCACCACTCGGCCAGGCGCGGCGCTCACCACGAACACGGCGGGTATGAGCCCCCCGTCGGCAAGCTCGAGCAGGTCGTGCGCAGGATTGGCCACCACGGCGCTGCACGTCCCGAGGAGGGCACCCTGCGTGTCGAACACCTCGGCGCCCACCAACTGGTCGACGTACAGCCCGTCGCCGCGATCAGGCAAGGGCTCTGCGTACAGCGTGCACGAGGCCAGCCGTTCGGCGGCAGTCCGATCGTCGACGCCGTCGAAGTGCACCAGCCACTTCTGTCCCGCTGGCCTGGCGGCGACCACGGTGTGCCAGGAAGCCCCCACCTTCAGTCGGGCGCCAGGAGCCAGGCGTTCGGTGCGGTCGGTGAGCAGATCGACGTAGATGTCGCCACGTACGCCATGGGCGCGGGTGGTATGCCCCACCTCAAGCAGCGAACGGTCGGCCACGGCGGCGGCCGGTTCAGTCGACGAAGTCGACGTCGACCTCGGTGGCATCCTTCGCCGCAGCTGCACGCACCACGGTGCGAATGCTCTGCGCGGTGCGGCCACGACGGCCGATGACACGTCCCAGGTCGCCGGGGCCGACGCGAACGTCGAGCTTCACGCGGCCACGGGCCTCAGACGCCTCCACGACCACAGCCTCGGGGTCGTCGACGATGGAACGAACCAGATGGGTGAGCACCGCGGTGGCGGTGGGTGCCGCAATCTGGTTGGGATCGTGCTCGCTCACGAGCGGATCACTTCGCGGCGCGAGCGGCGCCGAACTCGGCCCAAGCGCCCGAGATCTCGAGCAGCTTCTTCACGCGCTCGGTGGGCTGGGCGCCGTCCATCAGCCACTTGACGGCCTTGGCATTGTCGACGTTGAGCGTGCTGGGCTCGGTGCGCGGGTTGTAGGTGCCCACGATCTGGATGAAACGACCGTCGCGCGGCGAGCGGCTGTCGGCCGCGACGATGCGGTACTGCGGCTGCTTGGTCTTGCCGACTCGGGTGAGGCGCAGCTTCACTGCCATGAACGGGGCTCCCTGGGATAACTTCTGAGCGAAAACGAAACCACGTAAGGCTATCAGTTGAAGGGCGGGAAGCCACCCGGCGCACCACCGGCACCCGGAAGACCGGGGAAGCCACCGCCCGGCAGGCCGCCACCCATCCCCGGAAGGCCAGGGAAGCCGCCACGGTTGGGCTTGCCGCCCTTGCCCGGCTTGCCCTTCTTCCCCTTCTTGCCACCCCGCGGCATGCTGGCCATGCCCATCCGCTTCATCATCTTCTGCATTTCCTGGAACTGCTTCACCAGGCGGTTCACGTCGCCCACGGTGGTGCCGCTGCCGTTGGCGATGCGGGTGCGCCGGCTGCCGTTGATGAGTTCCGGCTTGCGGCGCTCGAGCGGGGTCATCGAGTTGATGATGGCTTCCACCGGCTTCAGCGCGTCGTCGCCGATCTGAGCGTTCTTCAGTTCCTTCGGCATGCCGGGCATCATCCCCAGCACGTTGCCAAGCGGGCCCATCTTCTTCAGCGACTGCATCTGCTCGAGGAAGTCGTCGAGCGTGAACTCGCCCTCCAACAGTTTCTCGGCAGCCTTCTCGGCCTGATCCTTCTCGAAGGCCTGCTCGGCCTGCTCGATGAGGGTGAGCATGTCGCCCATACCGAGAATGCGTCCGGCCATGCGGTCGGGGTGGAACTGCTCGAACTCGGTGAGCTTTTCGCCCGTGCTGGCAAAGGCGATGGGGCGACCGATCACTTCCTTCACGCTGAGGGCAGCACCGCCGCGGGCGTCGCCGTCGAGCTT
>DMQJ01000351.1:11106-11347 GCA_003455715.1 Acidimicrobiaceae bacterium
GGGCGTCGCCGTCGAGCTTCGACATGATGACGCCGTCGATGGCGAGCGTTGCGTGGAACGCCTCGGCCACACCGACGGCGTCTTGGCCGGTCATCGCGTCGATGACGAGGAAGGTGTAGTGCGGGTCGATGACCTCGCTGATGCGCCGCACCTGCTCCATCAGTTCGGCATCGATGGCAAGTCGGCCTGCCGTGTCGACGATGAGCACGTCTTTGCCGAGCCGCCGGGCTTCGGCCAAGCC
>DMQJ01000351.1:11572-16290 GCA_003455715.1 Acidimicrobiaceae bacterium
CTTCGCCAAAGCCGCGTTGCGCGGTGGCCACCGGGTCGCCGGGCTCGCTGAACACCGGCACGTCGATCTGGCGGCCAAGCGTGCGCAACTGCTCCACTGCGGCGGGGCGCTGCAGGTCGGCGCCCACGAGGAGCGGCTGACGGCCCTGGCTCTTGAACCAGCGAGCCAACTTGGCCGAGTTCGTGGTCTTACCGGAACCCTGCAGACCGGCCATCAGCACCACGGTGGGCGGCCGGCCGGCGTAGGTGATCTTCAGCGTCTCGCCGCCGAGCATCGCGGTGAGTTCGGCGTTGACGATCTTCACCACCTGCTGGCCAGGATCGAGCGCTTCGCTGAGGCGGGCGCCGACGGCCTGCTCGCGGATGCGGGCCACCACATTGCGCACCACGCCGACGTTGACGTCGGCCTCGAGGAGCGCCGTGCGGATCTCCTTCAGCATCTCGTCGACATCGGCCTCGCTGAGGCGACCCTTGCCGCGCAGACGCTTGACGATGCCTTCGAGACGGGATGACAGGGAATCGAACATGCGGGTGCAACGCTACCGTCCTGCCGCGCCCCGACCCCGGGCGCGTCACCGGCCCGATCATGCAGCGGTGACCGGGCCGGCTCGCAGATGGTGGAGTCGAATCAGCCGATGCTGACGATGGCGGTGACCACGCCCGCCGTGAGTTCGACGTTCACACGAGTGGGTGAGTAGTCGTCGGTGACCGCGAAGTCGACGCCATCGGCGCGAACCACTCGGTAGCCCCAGCCGTTCTCTTCGGCCACCTTGGCGGCCTCATCGTCGGTGAGCCCCACGAGCACGGCCGCGACGGCCGGATCGAGCGGCGCCGGCATCTCACCGGGGTCGGTGCCGTCGCCGGGCTCCGACACGACGGTGTCGATGGGCATCGGCTCGGGCATGGGCATCGGCTCGGGCATCGGCGGCATCTCGATGAAGCTGTCGTCGACGGCGATGACCTGCCACTCGCCGCCGTCGTTGTCGGCGAAGACGTAGGCGGGCAGCAGCCACACGGTTCCATCGGCGTCCCAGATCTGCGTGAGGCCGATCTCCACCGAGGTGAATGTGACGACGATCTCCTCGGGCTCGACCACCTCTTCGACCGGCATGTCGACTGGCAGGGTCTCGTCGGGCATCGGCTCCGGAGCGCCCACCGCAGGTTCGGGCGCCGGCTCGACGGCCACATCGCCACCGCCCACACCGACACCCACACCGCTGTCGCGGGCCATGACGGCCGGGCCGCCGTACATCATCCACATGCCCGACTCGTCGTTGAGCCGCTCAAGGCCGGCAGCGGCGCCCACCAGCGGATAGTCGCCAACAGCGACCGGTTCGGCCAACGTACCGCTGGCCCAGGTGATGGCACCCTCGGCGCCGTAGCCGACCGAAACGGTGATGGGCGCGCGTGCCCCACCGAGCAGCACCCACCCCGTGACGCTGGCACCCCACTCGTCGGCATACACGTCGAACTCCATCGACGCGGTGTCGTAGCCCATCGCGGCGAACAAGTCCTTGGCCTGCTGTTCGGCCGTTGCGGCATCGGGGACACCGCTCGGCGGCTGAGGCTCGGCGCAGCGCATGTCGTCGGGCGGAGCCACGGCGATGTCGGTCGTGCCTGTGTCGCTCGTCGCCGTGTCGGCAGCCGTGTCGACCGGGTCGACCACGACCGGGTCGACCACAGCGGGCTCGACACACTCCATACCAGGCATCACCATCGGGGCCGGGCTGAACCACCAGCTCAGCATTCCGTCGGCGCTCACCGTGAGCGTGGCACCGCTGTAATCCTCTGGCCCAACCATCCATCCGCCGCCCATGTCGGCGGCCATGGCGCGCACGTCGCCCTCCACACCGAGCAGCGCCGCGATGGCGGCGACACGCTCGGCATCGGGTTGCACTCCGGCGGGGAACTGCCAAGCGGGGGCGGTGCCGTCGAGCGCCGGCAGTTCGCCATCGAACACATAGCTGAACACGGCGAACGGCATCATCATCCGGTCGGCGCTCTCGTTCGCGGGCATCGCCCCTCCCCCGCCGGCGCTCGAGCCAGCGCCTAGCTTGATGACGGGAGGCGTGGCGCCGACGACCGACTCGGTGGAAGCGGACTGGCTGGAATCGTCGCCACAGGCGGCAGCGGTGAGGCCGAGCACCACGGTGGCGGCAACGAGGGCGAGACGACGGGAGCGAATCATGGCGGGGTTCCTTCGGGGAGTCGTAGCGATCATGCACCCATTCGACGGCCGCACCTCGTCATCTGGTTCCCGCCCACCGCACCGGTTTCTGGGGCTGACCCTTCTCACACCCGCTTCCGGGGCTGAGATGTCGCGGTTCTTGACCGCATTCGCGCGCCAGAAGCAGCGCGAACGGGGTGGCGTCAGTCGGTGGCGAACAAGGCGTCGACGAACTCGGTGGGGTCGAATGGCACCAGATCGCCGATGGTCTCGCCGAGGCCGACGAGCTTCACCGGCAGGCCAAGTTCGGTTTCGATGGCGAACACGATGCCACCCTTCGCCGAGCCGTCGAGCTTGGTGAGCACCACCCCAGTGACCCCGCCTTCGCCATCCACCGTGGTGGCCGCGCCGAACTCGCGCGCCTGGGTGAGACCGTTCTGGCCAGTGGTGGCATCGATGACCAGCAACACCTCGGTGACGCGACCCTTGCCCTTGGCGGCCACGCGGCGAACCTTGCGCAACTCGTCCATCAGGTTGGTCTTGGTGTGCAGCCTGCCCGCAGTGTCGCCGAGCACAAGGTCGATGTTGCGTGCGCCGGCCCGCTCGATGCCATCGAAGATGACCGAGCTGGGGTCGCCGCCCTCATTGCCACGCACGATCTCCGCACCGCTGCGCTCGGCCCACGTCGCCAACTGTTCGGCGGCCGCTGCACGGAAGGTGTCGCCCGCGGCCATCAGCACTGAGCGTCCGGCCGAACGCTGCTGGTTGGCAACCTTGCCGATGGTGGTGGTCTTGCCCACGCCATTGACACCGACGAACAACCACACGTTGGGGCTGTCGGGGTCGCCGGGCACGAACTGCAGCGAGCGATCCGCACCCTCGAGGCGCGACACCATTTCGGCCTGCAGCGCCGAGAGCAGTGCATCGGGCTCGGTGATCTCCTTGCTCTTCACCCGCGCCTTCAACCCGCTCAAGAGTTCGTCGGTGACCCGCACCCCGACGTCGGCGCGGAGCAGCGCCTCTTCGAGGTCGTCCCACGTGTCGTCAGTGATGCCGCGCCGGCCGCGGATGCCGAGGAACGCTCCGGTGAGTGCGCCACGGGCCTTGGCCATCCGGTTGCGGAACGTCGCCCGCTCGGCGACCGGCTCGACAACGCCCACGGTGTCGGTGGGTTCGTCGCCTGCGGGCGTTTCACTCGGTTCGGCGACCACCGGCTCGGGCCGCACGGCGGACGGCGGCGACGATGGACGGCTCGGCAGCACCGGAGTTGCGTCCGCCTCGCCCAGCCCGGCACGACGCCGGTTCCACACCACCACGCCGAATCCGAACACGAGGACGACGGCGACAAGTACGAGAAAGATCCACTCCATGGTGGCCCCGAGGCTACCGGTCGGGGGCGGGAGGAGTCGGCGGCGCCGCCAGCGCTGACGCGATCTCGCCGAGCGCGTTGGCCATCGCCGCCAGGGGGTCGCCTGCCACATTGGTCTCGCGCCAACGGGCCCGCAGTTCGGCCAGTTCGGCGACATCAGCCTCGGTGGCCGTCCCGATGACCTCGCGGAGCTTCAGCAGGTTCCATCCCGCCGCCGCAGCCAAGGTCTGCGACTCGGCGCGATAGTGGTCGGCCACCACTGTGTCGACCTCCGCCGGGGTCATCACCGGCAGGATTCGCTGGGCGATACGTGCCATGTTGCGGTACGACCCCTGCAGCAGGAAGGCCGGTTCGCCGCGCATTGCCGAATCCATCGTCGCCGACGCGATGTAGGCCGCGTTCACTTTCAACAGCACGTCGCGCACTCGCAGCAGGTGAGCAAGTGTGGCGGTGACGGCCTGCAACTCGCTGGCGCTATAGCGATGCTCGAGTTCATCGCTGCGCACCGTTGCTCCTGCGGCCGCACGCAGGAGCACATCGAGATCGGCTCGACCTCGGCCCAGCACCGGCGCCAGTACCTCGTTCACCCCGCACGCGTTCTCGACGTAGCTCTGCGCGAACGCCGCCGCAGCGTTGGTAGCAACGTCGCCCAGGTTGTGCACGTCGGCTCGGTTGGCGAGCATGTCGGGAATGCGGAATGCCGCTCCGGCACTGGTGTACGGGTTGCCTGCCATGGCAATGACGAAGCGCTTGCCCGACAGCGAGAAGGTACGAGCATCACCGTCGACCACACCCTCGATGCGCCGAGTCGCATCGCACAGCGAGATGAACTTCTGCAGGAACTCGGGCGACGTGTGCTGGATGTCGTCGATGACGCACACGACGTTGTTCCCCATAGCGAAGGCCCGGTTGAGCTTCACCAGCTCCTCGGCTGCCGCGGCATCAGGCGCAGCCGCCGGGTCGAGGCTGTGCACCTCGGTGCCCAGCGCCGGCCCGTTGATCTTCACCATGCCGAAGCCGAGCAGGTCGGCCACATACTCAAGCAGCGTGGTCTTGCCGTAGCCAGGCGGGGAGATGAGCAGCAGCAATCCCTGAGCGGCGCCGTTGAGCCCCATCTGGCGGGCAATGTTGTCGCCAATGAGGGGCAGGTAGGTCTCGTCGATGAGCCGGTTGCGCACGAACG
>DMQJ01000351.1:16500-16771 GCA_003455715.1 Acidimicrobiaceae bacterium
GCCGGTTGCGCACGAACGACGACAGCACTTTCGGCCGCAACCGGTCGAGCTCGAGCGCGGTGCGCCGCTCGGCGAGCACCGCGCGGCGCGCCTCGGCGAAACGACGGAACCGAGGCTGAAGGTGCGACCGATACACGACCCAACGCGTGTATTCGACGCCAGGATCGAACGTGAACGTTCCGCCGTGCAGCCGAGCGTGCGCACTGCGCAGACCCGACACCGTCACGGCTCGCGCCGTGCCAGCCTCCACCTCCACATGGTCGTCGAGCAG
>DMQJ01000324.1 GCA_003455715.1 Acidimicrobiaceae bacterium
GGCGCGCGGCTTCCAGCAGGCCCAGCATGCCGGCCTGAATCAGATCGTCCACCTGCACCGACCCCGGCAACCGGGCCAGCAGGTGATAGGCGATCCGTTTCACCTGCGGCGCGCAGCGGGCGATCAGGTCGTCCGCCGTGTCGCCGCCGAGGCTGGCGTACAGGGCGACGCCTTTCATTCGGCGCGTTCCTTGGGCCGATAGGCGGGGTCGATCAGGCGCTCGATGAAAAATTGCAGGTAGCCGCTGGCGCTGCGCGGGATCGGCCAGCGCCCGATGATGTGGGCGGCCAGCCGGTGAAAGGCTTCGGCGGAGCGGCTGCTCGGGAAGGCTTCCACCACGGCGCGCTGCGCCTGGACCGCCTTGCGCAACTGCGGGTCCTCGGGGATGAAGCCGCAAAAGCTCAGGCTGACATCGAGAAACCGGTCGGTGACCCGGACCAGCTTGTTGAACAGCTCGCGGCCCTCCTGGGCGGTGGCGACCCGGTTGGCCAGAATCTGGAACCGGTCCATGCCGTAATCCTGGCTGAGCAGCTTGATCAGGGCGTAGGCGTCGGTGATCGAGGCCGGCTCGTCGCAGACCACCACGATCACGTCGTGGGAGGCCCGGCTGAAGGTGACCACGCTGTCGGAAATGCCGGCGGCGGAGTCGATCAGCATGATGTCCACCGAGTCGTTCAGCTCGCTGAACGCCCCGACCAGACCGGCGTTTTCCTCCGGGGTCAGCTCCGCCATTCGCTTGACGCCCGAGCTGGCCGGGATGATCCGGATACCGTTCGGGCCGGTGACGATGATTTCCTCCAGGGTCCGTTCCTGGCTGATGACGTGGGACAGGTTGTAGAGCGGGTGCAGGCCCAGGATGACGTCCACGTTGGCCAGCCCGAGATCGGCGTCCAGCAGCATGACGCTCTGGTTTTGCAGGCTCAGGGCCAGCGCCAGGTTGACCGAGATGTTGGTTTTGCCGACGCCGCCCTTGCCGCTGGTCACGCAGACCACGCGCACGGGCCGGTTATGGGTCGATTGTGACATACCGAAGCTCTGGGCGCGGAGCGGTTCAACAGCAGACATGATCGGTCAGCCTCTTGCCGAAAGTCAGCGCGAGGGTGTCGTTTTCGAGCGCCGCGTCGTACAGTCCCGCGAACTCCTCGGCCAGCCGGAGCAGGGCGTCGACCTGCGCCGCCTGAATGTCCTCGGGCACCCGCTGGCCGTTGCAGATGTAGGCCAGCGGCAGGGCGCGCTCGTGCACGGCCGAGAGCGCCGCGCCCAACCGGGTGGTTTCGTCCACCTTGGTCAGAATGGCCCCGCTCAGGGGCACGCGGGCGAACGCGGTCATCGATTCTTGGAGCACGGCGTGCTGGGCGTTGGCGGCCAGCACCAGATAGCTGCGGATGTGGGCGGGATCGTCGAGCAGGGCGAACTGCTGCGACAGGCGCAGATCGCGCTGGCTCATCCCGGCGGTGTCGATCAGGATCAGCGACTTGTCGGAGAAGGCCCGAATGGTTTCCTGCAACTCTTGCGCGCTGCGGACCAGGCGCACCGGCGCGTCCAGGATCATGCCGAAGGTGCAAAGCTGCTCGAAGGCGCCGATCCGGTAGCTGTCGGTGGTGATCAGCGCCACTCGGTTCGGGCCGTGGCGCAAGTTGTAGCGCGCGGCCAGCTTGGCGGCGGTGGTGGTCTTGCCCACGCCGCCCGAGCCGCAGCACACGAGCACGTCAGTGCCCGCGTCGAGCAAGTGGGTGATGGCAGGGGAGTTGGCCGTGCTCATGCGCTGCCTGCCTCGAGCGCCCAGGTGGCGGCCAGGCGATCGACGGCGACGGCGTCGAGCACAGCGCCGGCCACCGCTGGGAGGTGCACCTGGGGCAACGCCAACTCCACCCCAAGGCGGGCGCATTCGGCAGCGTGGAGCGCCCGACGAGCGTTGCGAAACTCGGCCGCCTGACGCAGCGCGGAGCCCTCCGGTGCGGCCTCGGCGGGAAGCTGCGCCCCGTCGTCGACCGCGTTCACCACCACCGGCGCGAGGTGCACCCCCACCCGGTCTTCGAGGGCGTAGGCCGTCTCCACCACCTCGTTCACCGGCGTGGCCTCCGGCAGCGTCACCAGCACCACCTGGCAGCGAGACGGATCGGCCAACATCGCCGCCACGTCGGTGGCTTGCGTGGCGATCGGGCCACCGCGAACGGTGCTGAGCAGGCCTTTCGCGGCCAAGAGGAAGGTGATGGCGTGCCCGGCCGCGGGTCCGTCGACCACCACGAGGTCGTACTGGCCGCTGCGCTCGAGCTGCTTGATCTTGCCGAGCACCACGATGTCGTCGATGCCTGGCGAGGCGGTGGCCACGACGTCGATGATGCCGCTGGTGGCCAGCCGCTTGGCCACCCGAGACAAGCCGTGCGTGTCGAGGTACTCGGCGAGCGCCGCCGACGCGGAGATGTGCTGCACCTCCACGCCGGGTAGCAGTTCGGCCAACGTGGGCTTGCCGTCGAGCTCGACCACCAGCACCCGAAGTCCGCTGAGGATTGCCGCACGCGCCAATACGGCAGTTACCGTGGTCTTCCCAACGCCACCCTTGCCGGCCACGATGGCCACCCGGGCGGTGGTGAGGAACTGCAGCGGATCCTTCGGAGGCACTTGTGCGCAGGTTAGCGATTGCCCTACTCATGGCCCCCCTCGCGGGCCTTGTTGGTGTGTCGCTGCTGTCACCCCCGGCGCAGGTGGCGGCGCAACCACCCGCCGACACCGGGTCGGACGGCACCGGGTCGGACGGCACCGGGTCGGACGGCACCGATGCCGCCAGTGGGTTGGCCCCGGTCGACGTGTTGGAAGTGTCGGGCCTGTTCGACGATGTCACGGTCGATTCCATCATCAGCGCCATCGGCGATGCGCAGGAGGCAGGCTCACAGGCGCTGGTGCTGCAGCTCAACACACGCGGCGCCGTGGTGGGCGACGGCCGGATGGGCGAACTGTTGGCAGCGGTGCGCGACGCCGAGATCGGCATCGGTCTGTGGGTGGGGCCGTCGCGGGGGTCGCGCGCCATCGGCACGCCCGCCCAACTGTTCTGCGTGGCCGACGTGAGCGGCATGGTGGCCGGCGCACGGATGGGTTACCTCGGCGAGTTGCTGCCCGAAGCCGGGGATTGCCCCGGCGCTGAGGTGGCCCGCAACACGTCCCTCGGCTACCGAGAAGCCCGTGCCGCCGGACTCTTGCGATACGGAGGCCCCGCCGACCTCGATGTGCCCGTCGTGCGCAGCATGGTGGCCGCAATGGACGGGGTGGAACTCGAGAACGGCACCGTGCTCGACACCATCACCCAGCAACTCGACGATGAGGGCAACACCCAGAGCATGAGCACCCTGGTGCGCTTCCGGGCACTTGGCCTGCTCGACCAGCTGTTCCACACGGTGGCCAGCCCACCTATCGCCTATCTGTTCTTCGTCATCGGCCTGTGCCTGCTCATCTTCGAGTTCTTCACCGCCGGGGTGGGCGTTGCCGGTCTCGTCGGCGCAGCGCTCACGTTCCTCGGCACGTATGGGCTCACGGCGCTGCCGGCACGTCCGGGCGCGGTGGCGCTGCTCGTGGTGGCCATGGTGGCGTTCGCCATCGATGTGCAGGTGGGCGTGCCTCGCTTCTGGACGGGTGTGGGCGTCGTCACGTTCGTACTCGGCTCGTGGTTCCTCTACGACGACCTGCCAGGGGCCAGCCTGCGCCTCAGCTGGATCACCCTCGCCGTAGGCATCATCGGCGTGATGCTCACGTTCATCGTCGGCATGCCGTCGATGGTGCGCACCCGGTTCGCCACGCCCACCATCGGTCGCGAGTGGATGATCGGCACGGAGGGTGTGGCCGTCGACGCCATCTCGCCCGAGGGCATCGCCCAGGTCGGCAACGCCAAGTGGCGAGCCCGCACCAACCGCGCTACCCCCATCGCTGCTGGCGACTCGTTCAAGGTCGTGGCAATCGACGGTGTCACCCTTGAGGTCGAGCCGCTGGAGGGCGCGGCGCGCGACTATCGCGAGCGGCGCAGCAAGCGCGAGACGGCCGACAGCGACACGGCCGACAGCGACACGGCCGACAGCGACACGGGCGACTCGGAGCCCACCGAAGCGTGATCGTCGTCGACCAGCGGACGTTCGTGCAGGGCCGGCCTGCAGCGTTCAGCGTGGCCGGTGAGGGCATGCCCGTGGTGCTGCTGCACGGCTGGGCACTCGGCCAACACACGTATCGCGACGTCATTCTGGCCATCGCCGCTCAGGGTTGCCGGGTGATCGCCCCGTCGATGCCTGGGTTCGGTGGTACGCCCGAGTTGCCTGGCGAGCAGTTCTCGCTGCGTGGATACGCCCAGTGGGTGGCCGACCTGCTCGACATGCTGGAGGTGGAGGAACCCGCCGTGGTGGTGGGGCACTCGTTCGGCGGTGGCGTGGCCATTCGCTTCGCCCACGATCACCGGCGGCGCGTGCGCAGCCTGGTGTTGGTGAACTCCATTGGTGGCTCAAGCTGGCGGCAGGGGCGAACCCTGCGCAGCATCGCCGAACGACCCCTGTGGGACTGGGGGCTGCACTTTCCCGGCGACGTCTGGCCGCTTCGTCAGGCCACCCGAGTGCTGCCGGTGGTGGCCGAAGACCTGCTGCCCAACCTGTTCCGCAACCCTCGCGCCATCGTGAAGGTGGCCAACCTGGCGAGGCGCGCCGACCTGCGATCAGAGTTGGAGGCCCTTCGCGACGACGGCATGTCGGTGAGCATCCTGTGGGGTACTCGCGACGGCATCATCCCTCGCGAGTCGTTCGAGGCGTTGTGCGTGGCCTCCGGGGTGGAGGGCACCGTGGTCGATGGGTCGCACAGCTGGCTGCTGGCCGACCCTGCGCAGTTCGGCGAGGTCATCACCAACGACGTGCGGGTGGCCCAAGCAGCGAGAGACCTCGAGCTGCGGGCCGCGGAGCCGGCCAAGCGCAAGGGTGTGCGGCGCTTGTCGTCGCTGCGTCGTGGCGGCGACACGCGAAACCCGTAAGCCACTGCGGAATTCGCGCGACAAGGCGGGGTAGGGCGGCGTTGGTCAGCGTGCGGGGAGGCGCGGGCCGGCAATGCGCAAGTCGTCGCGCCGGCGAGTGACCCCTCGGGCGTCGAGTTCGGCCGCCAGCCGCACCGCGTGCTTGCGGGTGACCCCCAGCGCTTCCCTGAACTGGCTGATGG
>DMQJ01000014.1:0-274 GCA_003455715.1 Acidimicrobiaceae bacterium
GAACGGGAACCCGACGACGCAGAGCGCAAGCGCAGCGACCGAGAAGGTGAGGCCAGCGATGGCGAAGCCGTGCGGGCCGCGCTCGGCGGCCCGGCTTGCGCGCATGGCGACCACGCCGAAGACGAGCGCGCACAAGGCGCCCATGCCGGCGAGCACGAACACGAAGGGAACCCAGGCGAGCAGGGCGCTCGACAGGCCCACCACGAACGAGGCGATCGCCATGCCTCGCCCATTCGACCGGGGAGGCGGACCAAACGCCGGGAGATGCCCCACC
>DMQJ01000014.1:523-7721 GCA_003455715.1 Acidimicrobiaceae bacterium
GCAGCGTGTGGAACGGCGGGGGAGTGGCGGCTGGGCCTGACCCCGCCCCCAACGGGTCGACGAAGCGTTGCCCGTGCAACGACACGTCGGCGGTCCAGGTGGTGCCGTTGTGCCAGCGGAACTCATAGCGCCACGTCGGGTCGGGGCGCCAGCCGGCTGCGATCACCTCACGATCCGTCACGGTTGACGACGTTACCGGCCGCGCCGAGGCCCGGCCCCTCTACGATCAGTGCCCTGATGGAGATCGTGCTCATTCGCCACGGCCAACCCGAATGGGTGCGAGACGGCCGAAATGTTGTCGACCCGCCGCTCACAACGTTGGGCCTGATGCAGGCCCAACGGGTGGGTGAGGAGTTGCATGCCGAGGGGTTCGACCATGTGGTGGTCTCACCGCTTCGCCGAGCCCGCCAAACCGCCGCCCCGTTGCTCGGCCTGCAACGCCGCCGAGAGGTGGTGGAACCGTTCCTCGAGGAGATCCGCGAACCCGACTGGCACGGCAGCCCGGCGGAGATGATGGAGGCGGCGTACGCCGAAGAACGGTCGCGCCCGGCAGCGGAACGCTGGACCGGCGTGCGCGGCGGTGGGGAACCACCGAGCGAGTTCGTCGAGCGGGTGCGCTCGGGCGCCGCCGACTTCTTCTCGCGTCTCGGCATGCGGCGGGCCGAGCACGACCTGCCGATGTGGCACCTGGAGCAACCCGACCTGAAGCTTGCGGTGGTGGCCCACGCAGGCACCAACGGCGTGCTGCTGTGTCAGTTGCTCGGATTGCAGCCGGTGCCCTGGGAGTGGGACCGGTTCGTCACTCAGCACGCCAGTGTCACCCGCCTGCAGAGCATGCAGTTGGGCGATGGCCACACGTTCAGCCTGCGGCGGTTGAGCGACGTGGAGCACCTGCCCCGCGACGCCCGCACGATGTAGCCGGGCGCTACCAGGCGCAGCGCAGGCGCTTGATGCCGTTGATGAAGCTGCTCTGCAGGTAGTCGGGTTCGCCCACGGTGTGCAGGGTGGGCATGCGGCGGCGGATCTCGTCGAACATCACCGCGATCTCACGGCGGGCGAGGTTGGCGCCGAGACAGAAGTGTGGGCCGCCGGCCCCGAACCCCACCTGCGCCGGCTGCATCGACCGGGTGACATCGAAGCGGTGCGGGTCGGCGAACACCTTCTCGTCGCGGTTGCCCGAGCAGTACCACATGATGAGCTTCTGGCCGGCTTGGATCTTCTGCCCGCCCACCACAGTGTCTTCGGTGGCCGTGCGGCGGAAGTGCACCACTGGCGTGGCGTAGCGCACGATCTCGTCGACTGCGGTCTTGGTGTGGGTGTCCCAGTTGCTCCACCACAGGTCGCGTTGGTCGGGGTGCTGGGTGAGCAGGTGCATGCCGTGAGAGATGGCGGTGCGGGTGGTTTCGTTGCCGGCCACCACGAGCAGGATGAAGAACGATCCGAACTCCTGCGCAGTGAGGCGTTCGCCGTCGACCTCGGCGTGCATCATGATGGAGGTGAGGTCGTCCTTCGGGTGCTTCAAGCGATCTTCGCCGAGGGCTTGCGCGTACTGGAAGATCTCCATTGCGCTCACCATCAACTCCTCGAAGGTGCCTGCGTACTCGGGGTCGCCAACGCCAAGGATGACGTTGGTCCAGTGAAAGACGCGGGCTTCGTCCTCGGGCGGAATACCCATCATCTCGCAGATGATCTGCAGCGGCATCGGTGCGGCGACCTCGGTGACGAAGTCGCACTCGCGATCGGGAAACTCTTCGAGGAGGCGGTCGACAACGGCCGTGGCTTTCTGGCGGACGTACTCCTCCACTCGTGAGATCTCCTTCGGGGTGAACCCTTTGGAGACGATGCTGCGCAGCCGGAAGTGCTTGGGGTCGTCCATGGAGATCATCGAGCCGAAGAACTCCGACACCTCCAACGGCATGTCGCCGATGTTGACGCCTTTGCCACTGCTGAACAGTTGCGGATTGCGGCTGACGTGCCAGATGTCGTCGTGCGAACTGAGCGCCCAGTAGCCGGGGCCCTTGGGAAACGGGTTGCCCTCGAACTCCCACTCGTCGAACCAGGCAACAGGCTGTTCGCGGCGGAGCGTGGCGAAGGCGCCCTCTCGCACGTCGCGCGGTGCGGTCCAGAAGGCGGGGTCGGACAGGTCGAAGGAGCCCAGGGCGACATCGGCAGGAGTCATGGCCGGAAGGTAGCGCGACCGCGGCCGCTGAGCAGCGCTGGAACGGCCCAGAAGATTTCTTTGCGCGCGCACCAAACCTTCGGCGGGTGTGTGGCGTGACTGTGCCAAACCCCGCTCACCCCAACAACTTCAAGGAGCTCCCACCATGGACATTCGCCAGCGTCTCGGTCACCGCACCGCTGTCATCATCGCCGGAGCCGTCGGTTTCGCCGCCGGTGGTGCCGGTCTGGTTGCCGCCGGTCAGGCAGCCTTCGGCGGCGACGACAACAGCGTCGCCGAGGCCACCGTGCCCGGCCCCGACAGCTCGGTCGACGACACCGTCACCGTGTCGGCCCCCGACAGCAGCACCGACACCTCGGTGGACGACAGCTCCGATAGCAGCACCCCCGGCTCGGTGGACGACAGCTCCGATAGCAGCACCCCCGGCTCGGTGGACGACAGCTCCGACAGCAGCACCCCCGGCTCGGTGGACGACAGCTCCGACAGCAGCGCCCCCGGTACTGTCGACGACAGCCCGAACAGCTCGAGCCCGGGCAACTCCACCCCGACCAGCAACTCGACGCCGAGCAGCAGCCCCTCGAACCCGCTGCCCGCTCCGTTCACCAAGACCTACACCTCCGCCGGTGGCTCCATCACCGTCACCTGGACCGGTACGTCGTTCCAGCTCGACGCTGTGAACCCCGCTCCCGGTTTCACCGCCGAGATCGAGGACAACCGCTGGGACCGCATCCGGGTCGACTTCGAAGGCGACGACGACGACGCCCGCATCGAGGTGCGCATCTCCGACGACGACAACAGCGTCCGGGTCCGCATCGACTGACCCCCGGCCACTGGCCAACCGGCCGCACAACGCAACCGCCCCCTCAACGTTGGCGCTGAGACCGCACCTGCTGCGGTCTCAGCGCCAACTTTCGTTGTGTGGGCGTCGTAGGCTGCGCGTCGTGCTGCAACCGGATCAGATCGAACGCCTCCTTGTCGTCATGGCTCACCCCGACGATGTCGACTTCGGCTCGGCAGGCACGATGGCCATGCTGACGTCTCGCGGTGTGGAGGTGCACTACTGCCTGGTCACCGACGGCGACGCCGGCGGGAGCGACCGCACCATCTCCCGTGCGGAGATGGCTGCGATTCGCCGCAAGGAGCAGACCGAGGCCGCGGCGATGGTGGGGGTGGAGCATCTGGTCTTCCTCGGTTATCCCGATGGGCGAGTGGAGCCCACGCTGGAGTTGCGACGCGACATCAGCCGGGTGATCCGTGAGGTGCGCCCGCAGGTGGTGGTGAGCCAGTCGCCCGAGCGCAATCTCGATCGCATCTTCGCCAGCCACCCCGACCACCTCGCGGCGGGAGAAGCGGCGATGAGCGCCGTGTACCCCGACAGCCGCAACCCGTTCGCCTATCCAGAGTTGTTGGAGGGCGGGCTCGAGCCCTGGACGGTGCACGAGATCTGGCTGTCGGGCCATCCGAAGCCTTCCGACTTCATCGACGTCACCGAGTTCGTCGATCAGAAGGTGGAGGCGCTGCTGTGCCATCGCAGTCAGCACCCCGATCCCGAAGGCCTACCCGCTCGGATCCGCGGGTGGATGGGCGCGACTGCGGCAGCAGCAGGTCTGCCGGAGGGCCGTCTGGCAGAGGCATTCCGCGTCGTTGCGGCCGCGTGACGCTGGTCAGCCCAGTTTGAACAATGCCCGTGCGTTGTCGCCGAGGAACTTGCGACGGTCGTCATGGGGAAACATGGCGACCAGTTCGTTGAGGTCGTGGATGTACTCGGGCGTGTGGTCGGCATGCGGGAAGTCGGACGCCCACAGGAATCGGTCGACGCCGTAGCGCTCGGCGAGCGCCGGCACCATCCGTTCGTCGGGGTCGGCGCTGATCCAGATGCGCTCGCGGAAGTAGTCGCTGGGTTTGTGGCGCAGCGGGACGCGTTGGCCGATGAACGTGTGGCCGTACACCGCGTCGATGCGGTCGAGCCAGTAGCCAATCCAGCCGGCCCCCGACTCGAGCACCACCACCTTCAGTCGCGGGAACTTGTCGAAGACGCCGTAGTCGAAGAGGGTGGTGAACTGCTGGCGCACACCGTCGGACGCCGCAACCGAAGCCAGCAGCCGCAACTGCTTGACGTTCTCCCACGTGCCCATTCGTGTGCCCTTGGTCCACTGCGGCTCGAAGGTGGGGTGGATGGCCAACGGCACGTCGAGGTCTTGCGCGGCGGCGAACACGGCGTCGTTGTCGGGATGGCCGAGAGGGACACCCCGGTGATGGAACGGAGCCACATATCCGCCGACCGCCCCTTCGCCGACGGCCCGCTCGAGCTCACGAGCTGCGGCGGCGGGGTCGGTGAGCGAGAGGTGGGCGGTGGGCGCGAGGCGCGGCTCGTCGGCACAGAACTCGCAGATCCAGCGGTTGTAGGCCTTCGTGTAGGCCTGCGAGAGCGCGGGGTCTTCCACCTCGGCCTCCCACAGCAAGCCGACCGTGGTGTACAGGATGGCGATGTCGATGTTCTCGGCGTCGAGCACCTTGATGCGCTCGGAAGGGTCCATCGAGCCGAACGGGGCCTCGCGCAGGTACGTGCGGGCAGGGTCTTTCTGCATGGCAGGCAGGTCGGGTGCGCCCATCGCTCCGAGCGTGGACGGGAACCCGGCGCGCGACATCAGCGAGCGGCGGCCATCGATCTCCAGCTCCTCTAGACCGTTCTCGTCGATGCGAAATCGCAGGGCACGATCGCGAAACGCCGGGTCGATGTACTCCTCCCACAGCGTCGGAGGCTCGAGAATGTGACCGTCGGCGTCGACCGCCCCGGGTTCGTTCACGGCGTGGGTCTGGTGCATCGGCTTCTGAGATGCGACGGTGAGCGCCATGGCTGCAATCCCCCTCGTTGCGCTGACGGTACGTGCACGGTACGGCAACGGTCGCTCGCCGCTGGCAGCGGAGCCCAGCTAGCGTCCGGCCATGACCACACGGATGCCTGCAGTTTCACTCGCCGCCTCGCCGGGCCGGAGGGCCCAGGCCGTGCAGATGGCAACCGAGATCGAGCGCCGCGGGTTCTCCGGCATCTACTGCCCGAGCTTCGGTGATGCGATGGGGCTGTGCCTGTCGATCGCTCACGCCACTCACACGATCGAGTTCGGGACGTCCATCCAGCCCATCTACCTGCAGCACCCGGCAGCACTCGCCACCTCCGCCGCCTACCTCCACGAACTGGCGCAGGGTCGGTTTCGCCTCGGTGTCGGGGTCACCCATGGTCCGGTCGTGAAGCGCTTGGGCGTGGAAACCGGCAAGCCCCTCAGCGACATGCGTGAGTACGTCGGCTCGATGCGCGCGGCGAGCGAGCAACTCGGCGGGTTGCCACCCGTCGTGCTGGCGGCGTTGCGCGACAAGATGTTGTGCCTCGCATCAGAGATCGGCGAAGGTGCCGTGTGGGCGAACGCGTCGCTCAGCCGCATGGCCCACTCGCTGTCGTTGCTGCCGTCCGAGCAACGATCGTCGGGCTTCTGGATCGGCAACATGATCCCGACGGTGATCGACGACGACCTCGAGGCTGCCCGGGCGCGGAACCGCAAGACGCTCACCGGCTATGTCGCCCTTCCCAACTATCGCAACTACTGGATCGAGGCCGGGTACGAGGAGGAGATGACCGCAGTGATGGCGGCGTTGGCGGCGCGCGACAACGACGCGCTGCTGGCGGCAATGAGCGATCGCTGGCTCGATGACTGCACCCTGTCAGGGCCTGCCAGTCGCGTTCGCGATGGCATCGAGGCGTGGTTCGACGCTGGAGTGCATGCGCCCGTTGTGGTGCCGTCGTCCACCTCGGGCGGACAGGCAACCGCATTCGCCGAACTGTTCGACGCCTTCAGCTGACGCCACGCACCGCCAGCCCGTCCACCCGCAGTGTGACGAAGCTACTCGGCGGTAGCTATTGTCGACGCGTCACCACCACGGAGGGGAATCCATCATGACCGAAGCCGTCATCGTCGCCACTGCCCGCAGCCCGATCGGCCGGGCCAACAAGGGGTCGCTGGTCGACCTCCGTCCCGACGACATGAGCGCGCAGATCCTCAAGGCGCTCATGGAGAAGGCGCCGCAGGTGAAGGCATCCGACGTCAACGACGTCATGTGGGGTATCGGCCAGCCTGCCGGTGAAGGCGGGTTCAACATCGCCCGCGTCATCAGCGTTCTTGCCGGGTTCGACGACATCCCGGGCGTCACCGTCAACCGCTACTGCTCCAGCAGCTTGCAGACCATTCGCATGGCCTTCCACGCCATCAAGGCGGGCGAGGGCGATTGCTTCATCGCCGGCGGCGTCGAGACCGTCAGCCGCTACATGAGCGGTGCCAGCGACATGGCCCCCAACCCGATCTTCAAGGAGGCCGGCGAGCGCACCAAGGCTCGTTCACAGGGTGGCCAGGGTGCCTGGACCCCGCCGGTGGGCCTGCCCGACATGTACATCGCCATGGGCCAGACGGCCGAGAACGTGGTCGAGCAGGAAGGCATCAGCCGCGAGGAGCAGGACCGGTTCGGCGTGCGCAGCCAGAACCTCGCCTGCGAGTTCGTCGAGAAGGGCTTCTTCGAGCGGGAGATCACCCCGCTCACCCTGCCCGACGGCACCGTGGTGTCGAAGGACGATGGCCCCCGTCCCGGCACCACCTACGAAGGTGTGAGCCAGCTCAAGCCGGCGTTCCGCCCCGACGGCACCGTCACCGCCGGCAATGCCTGCCCGCTCAACGACGGTGCTGCAGCCGTCCTGGTGATGAGCGACACCAAGGCCAAGGAGTTGGGCCTCACCCCGCTGGCCCGCATCGTCTCATCGGGCGTGTCGGGTCTCAACCCCGAGATCATGGGCCTCGGCCCCATCGAGGCCATTCGCAAGGCGCTGACGCTCGCCGGCAAGACCATGGACCAGATCGACCTGGTGGAGATCAACGAGGCCTTCGCCGTGCAGGTGATCGGTTCGGCCAAGCACCTCGGCATCGACATCGACCGCCAGCTCAACGTGCACGGCGGCGCCATCGCCCTCGGCCACCC
>DMQJ01000083.1:0-4352 GCA_003455715.1 Acidimicrobiaceae bacterium
CTGAAGTTGCCGAGCATCTCGAAGAACACGAGGTGGCGCTTGGTGCGGCCGACGTCGTCGAGGTCGTTGTGCTTGCCACCGGCGCGTGCGCACTTCTGGCTGGTGACCGCACGTGAGTACGGAGCCACTTCATCGCCCACGAAGTAGGGCTTGAAGGGCACCATGCCGGCCACGGTGAACAGCACCGTCGGGTCGTGCGGGATGAGGCTGGCCGACGGCACCACCGTGTGTGCCTTCGACGCGAAGAAGTCGAGAAAGGCGGAACGGAGCTGATCGGCAGTCTGCGGTGGCGTACCCATGGAGCGCCAAGCCTACCGACGCGGCCCCCTGCGGCCCCGGCCTTTCCTTGCCTCAGCCCGGCACGATCAGCCCGGCACGATCAGCCCGGCACGAACGACTGATGGCTCCCTGGCGCCTCACCGGTGAGCAGGGTCATCGGACTGCGGCCGCCGTCGACGTAGCCGAGGGCGTACGCGCCTGGCTCGTAGCCGAGCAGGCGCTGCACCCGCTCGGGCATTGCGCGCACCTCGTCGAGCGAGTAGGTGAGGTACTGGTTCTCCTCCTGGCGCAGCCAGCCGAGCACGTAGTCGACGTTGATGGCGATACGGGTGCGGTCGGTGCGGTTGGCACCGCCGCCATGCACCGTGGAGCCGAGGTAGAGCACCACCGAACCACGAGGCATGGCTGCGGGCAGCGAGTCGTCAGGGGCGTAGCGAACGTCGTCGGAGGTGCGATGGCTGTCGGGCACCACCCGCGTGGCGCCGTTCTCTTCCGTGAAGTCGGTGAGGGCCCAGATGGTGCTCACCTCCACATCCACGTCGCGCGGAAACGGGAAGAAGTCGAAGCACCAGTGGTCGCGATGCAGCATCTGCGCCGGCGAGTCGGGGCCGATGGCGATCGACTGGGTGAGGTGCAGTTGGAACGCGGTCTTTTTCGGCCACAGCACCTGGTCCACCACGTCGAGCACCAGCGGGTGAGCCACCATGTCGATGCTCGTCGGCGCCTTGGTGAGCAAACCTCCCGTTCGCCTGGTGTTGTGCCCGGAGAACGCGTCGGCCCCGGTGGGGGTGACGTCGATCCATGGCTCCAACTCCGCAGCCAGTCGGTCGCAGATGTCGTCGCCGACCAATCGCTCAACGATGACCGCGCCGTGGTCGCGCAGCAGGCTGGCCACCTCCTCTGCAGTGCAGTCGGCAGAGCAGCGAGGGATCGACGCAGTCGGCATTGCCACAGTCTCGCGGATACAGTCGCCCTCCGTGCCGCTGGACACCCACGAATGGATCAGCTTCGAGGACGACGACCACCGGCGCACCTGGGTGTTCGACGCCACGTTCCTGCGTTCGCGGTGGAACTGTGTGTACGGAAACGGGTGCCGCGGCGTGCACGACGACGACACCAGCCACCTCATGGAGGGTTGCTGCTCCCACGGTGCTCACTTCATCGATGACGCCGATGTGCAGACGGTCGTTCACTCGTCTGCCCGGCTGCGCAAGCGTCACTGGCAGTTCAAGAAGCAGGGCGACCGCAACGGAGTGCTGGGCGTCGAAGACGGCGTCACCACCACCCGCGTCATCGACGGCGCGTGCATCTTCCTCAACCGCCCGGGTTTCGAGGGCGGAGTGGGCTGTGCGTTCCACCATCTGGCCGCCGAGACCGGCGAACGCAAGATGGACCTGCAGCCCGACGTCTGCTGGCAATTGCCGCTTCGGCTGGAGGACCAGACCGACGACTACGGCTACGTCACCTCCACGCTGCGCGAGTGGAAGCGCCGCGACTGGGGCCCCGGCGGCGACGACTTTCACTGGTGGTGCACCGAGTCGCCGGAAGCCTTCGAAGGCGCCGACCCGGTGTACGTCTATCTGCGCAACGAGATCATCGAGCTGATCGGGAGCCGGGTGTACGAGCAGTTGGTGGCGTTGCTCGAACGGCCGAAGTGGACACCGCTTCCCCACCCCGCCGTGCGGTAGCAGCGCCGCACCCTGTGGGCCGAGGCATGCCCTACTGTCTGCAAGCGTGTTCGTCTTCACCATCTTCGACGAGATCGTCGGCGGGCTGTTTGCCAAGCGCCGCCGTCGCAACCGAGAACAGCAGGTCGCCGAAATTCGCGCTCGGGGTGTCACGGCGCCGGCCGTCGTGGTGAGAGCAACCACCCACGCCTCCAGAAAGAGCTCAGACGGCCACGAGATTCGTGTGAACTACACGGTCGACGTCGGAGCACCCAATGGCCAGGTGTTCCGCGCCGAGTTCCTCCATTGGGAGCCACGTCGCTCGTACACCGCTGTCGCTGGCGAGCTGCAAGGCGACGCCGGGCGACACATCTGGGTCACCTACGACCCGGCACAGCCCAGCGACATGATCTTCGAGTACGACGAGGCGCAGCGGGCGGTGCTCACCGCCGAAGCCGAACTCGATGCCCGAAGGAGTGAGTTCAACCGCCTCGCCGAACCCCTGGGCGAACTTCGCGCCAACGGCCTCCCTGCGGAGGCGGCGATCGTCGAAGCAGTCGATCTTCAGCTGCCCTACCCGCGCCGCAACTCGACCGCCATGACGTTGCACGTCGACGTCAAGCGTTCCGCCGACCCTCCGTACCGGGCAACCATTCCTGCACTCATCGCGGTGCCTGCGCTGGCGAAATACTCCGCGGGGCGTCGAGTGTTCGTGTTGATCGACCCGAGCGACCCTCAGCGCGTGGTGCTCGACGCAACTCGCAACGCGTCGCTCCCCGGCTGAACCCTCAGGCGTCGACGCGCACCTTCTTGTTGGCTTTGCGGCGATCCTCGAGGCCCAGGTGACGCTTGCGGATGCGGATCGCCTTCGGAGTGACCTCCACCAACTCGTCGTCGGCGATCCACTCGATGGCGGTCTCAAGCGTGTGAATCTTCGGAGCGGGCAGCTTCACCGCGTCGTCGTGGCTGTGCGTGCGGATGTTGTTCTTCTCCTTGGGACGCACGGCGTTGACCACCATCTCGTCCTCGCGGGAGCACTCGCCCACGACCATGCCTTCGTACACCTGCTCGCCCGGATGGACGAAGAACTGTCCGCTGAGCTGCAGTTTGTCGAGCGCATAGCCGGTGGTAACACCGAGGCGGTCGGCCACCATCGCTCCGCCGCGCACCGACGGCATGTCGCCCGCCCACGGCATCCAGCCGAGGTGGTGCTGATGAAGGAGCGCCGTGCCACGAGTGGCCGTGAGCAGCAGCGAACGGAAGCCGATGAGCCCACGGCTGGGGCACTCGAAGGTGACGATGGTGCGGCCGGCATCGCCGGAGCGCATGTCGGTGACCCGACCCTTCCGCGGGGCGAGCTCTTGGGTGACCGTGCCGACGTACTCGTCGGGCACGTCGACCACGCCACGCTCCTGCGGTTCGAAGCGCTTACCGTTGACTTCCTTGGTGATGACTTCCGGGCGGCTCACCTGCAACTCGTAGCCCTCGCGGCGCATGCTCTCGATGAGCACAGCGAGCTGCAGTTCGCCTCGACCAGCGACTTCGATGACGTCGGGCGAACCGGTTTCGAACAGCTTGATGCTGACGTTGCCGAGAATCTCCTTGTTGAGCCGGTCGATGAGATGGCGGCTGGTGAGGTACTTGCCCTCACGGCCGGCGAGCGGCGAGGTGTTGACGCCGAAGGTCATGCGCAGCACCGGCTCGTCGACCACCAGGCGCGGCAACGCGGAGGGTGAGTCGGTGGACGCAATGGTGTCGCCGATCTCCACCTCGGGGAACCCGGCGACCACGAACAGGTCGCCCGCCGACAGTTCGTCGACCTCGCTCCGGCCCACGCCGTCGAACGCCATCAGTTGCACGAGGCGGCGCCGCAGCGGCGGTTGACCCTCGCTGAACTCCTCCTCCAGCAGGGCGACCGTCTCGCCGCGCTTCATCACACCGTTCACCACGCGGCCGATGGCCAGGCGGCCGAGGTACTCGCTGGCATCGAGCTGGGTGACCATGGCCTGCAGCGGCAGCGAGGCATCGCCCTGCGGCGCGGGAATGGCCTCGAGGATGGTGTCGAGGAGGGGCGACAGGTCGGCGTCGTCGTCGGGGTACCCGACGCCCTTCACCGCCTTGCCCTCCCGAGCGATGGCAGAAATGATCTCGAAGTCGATGTGGTGATCGCCGGCATCGAGGTCGATGAATAGCTGGTACACCTCATCGAGCACTTCCTCAGCGCGGGCGTCCTGCCGGTCGACCTTGTTGATGATGACGATGGCCGGCAGATCGCGGGCCAACGCCTTCTGCAGCACGTAGCGGGTTTGAGGCAGCGGCCCCTCGGCAGCATCCACCAGCAGCAAGACACCATCGACCATGGTGAGCGCACGCTCCACCTCACCACCGAAGTCGGCGTGGCCCGGG
>DMQJ01000083.1:4552-7957 GCA_003455715.1 Acidimicrobiaceae bacterium
GTCGGCGTGGCCCGGGGTGTCGACGAGGTTGATCTTGACGCCCTTCCAGGTGACCGAGGCCGCCTTGGCAAGGATGGTGATGCCGCGCTCGCGCTCCTGGTCGTTGGAGTCCATCACACGGTCGACCACCGCCTGGTGCGACGCGAAGGTTCCGGTGGCGCGCAGGAGCGCATCGACGAGGGTGGTCTTGCCGTGGTCGACGTGAGCGACCAGGGCGACGTTACGAAGTTGGGGAGGCATGGTGCGGGCTGCTCAGGGGGTGAGGCCAGGCCCGGCGCCACCGCACAGTTCAGTCGTCGAACTCGCCGTCGTCGTCATCGTCGAAGGTGACGCCGTACTTTTCCGCCAACGCGGCGTACTCGTCCTCTTCGCTGTTGGACTGACGATCGCTGCCACCGAACCCGAGATCGAACGCACTCGGACCAGCTTGCTTGAGTTTCCGCGCTTCTTCGAAGCGGCGGTGACGACCCTTCTTCACGGTAGGGCTCCCGAACCTAGAGAGTTGACATTGCAGGCCACTCTACAGGGTGGATCGCGCAACGGGCGGGATGGTTCCGCGCCCTAAGGTGCAGGTCATGACGCATGACCACGATCCGTGGTGGCAACACGCGGTGATCTATCAGATCTACCCACGATCGTTCGCCGACCGCCCAGGCGACGTCGCGGCAGGGTCCGGACCCGTCGCTGGGGTGGGCACGCTGGCGGGCATCACCCACCGTCTCGACTACCTCGAGTGGCTGGGCGTCGACGCCGTGTGGCTCTCCCCCGTGTTCCGATCCCCAATGGCCGACTTCGGATACGACGTCAGCGACTACTGCGACATCGACCCCGTTTTCGGCGATCTGGCCGCCATCGACACCCTCATTGCGGCCGCCCACCAACGCGGCATTCGCGTCCTGCTCGACTGGGTGCCGAACCACACCAGCAACCAACACCCGTGGTTCCTTGAGAGTCGACGCGACCGCACCAACCCCAAGGCCGACTGGTACGTGTGGCGCGACGAGCCTGCCACCAACTGGAACGCCAGCTTTCTCGACCATCGCCCTGCGTGGACGTTCGACGAGCAGCGTGGGCAGTACTACCTGCACTGTTTCCTTCCCGAGCAACCCGACCTCAACTGGGATCACCCGGAGGTCGAAGCAGCGATGCACGACACGCTGCGCTTCTGGCTCGATCGCGGGGTCGACGGGTTCCGAATGGACGTGGTGCACCTCATCGGCAAGGACTACGCCGACGACCCGGCCGACGCGGTGGCGAAAGGGTTCAGCCACGTGACGTTCAACGACGTGGAGGTCACCCACGAGCGACTACGGCGCATCAGAGCCCTGCTCGACAGCTACCCGGGCGAGCGCACCTCGGTCGGCGAGGTGTACCTGCTCGACGAGGAACGAATGGCCGCCTACTACGGCACCGGCGAGCAGCCCGAACTGCACCTCAGCTTCAACTTCCGGTTCCTGTGGACCCCCTTCAATGCCGCCGCGTTGAACGAGCGCATCGAGCGCACCATGGCGCTGCTCTCCGACCTGCATGCCACTCCCACCTGGGTGTTCAGCAACCACGACGTCCCTCGTCACCGTGGTCGATTCGGCGGCGACGAGCAGACAGCGCGCATGGCCGCGCTGCTGTTGCTCACCCTGCCGGGTTCACCCTTCCTCTATCAGGGCGAGGAACTGGGCCTCATCGACGCGAATGTTCCAGCGCAGTGCCAGGTCGACCCGGGCGGACGAGACGGGTGTCGCGCACCCATTCCGTGGGATGACTCGCCACTCCACGGCTGGGCCGCCGAACCGTGGCTGCCGTTCCCACCCGACGCAGGTGAGCACAGTGTGGCGGTGTTGCGCGCCGACGAGACGTCGATCCTGCACTGGTACCGCACGCTCATCGACGTGCGCCGACGCGAGCCGTCGTTGCGGGCAGACGGGTTCGAACTCGTCGACCTTGGCGAGGCCGTCGTCGCCTATCGGCGCGGCGACCTGCTGGTGGTGCTCAACCTCGGCGACCATCCCACCGATCTCCCCGAACCGCACCGCGTCGTTGCCCACACCAACGCGACTGCCGGGACGATCGTCGGCAAGGTCGAGCAGCACGTGGCGTGCATCCTGCGCCGCGCGTGACAGCATGTGACGCATGGGTCGAGTTGTCACTGTCCTCAACCAGAAGGGTGGCGTGGGCAAGACCACGGTCGCCCTCGGCCTCGCCTCGGCGGCCGCTCAGGCGGGCCACCGCGTGCTCGTCGTCGACCTCGACCCCCAGGGCTCAAGCACCTGGGTGCTCGGACTCGACCCTGCCATGGTGGAACTGTCGGCTGCCGAAGTGCTGTCACGCACCCCGGTCACCAAGGCCATGCTGCCCTCGGCGTGGGGCGGCGAAGTGTGGGTGTTGCCCTCGTCACCCCGGCTCCTCCCCCGCGACCACGGTGGCAACCCGACGCGGCTCCGCGACGCGCTGGCCGAGGTGAGCGACCAGTTCCACGCAGTCATCATCGACTGCCCACCGTCGCTGGGGTCGCTCAGCGCCGCCGCTCTGGCTGCCGCCGACCACGCGGTCATCGTGGTCGAACCGTCGGCGCTGAGCCTGCGTGGCGTCGGCGCCGTGGCCGATCTGGTCGACGAAGTGTGGGACTCGCACAATCCCGACCTCGAGCTGGCCGGGGTCATCGTCAACAAGGTGCCCGCGGTGAGCGGAGAGGCCGACCGCCGCTACGACGAACTCACCCGCACGGTCGGCAAGCGAGCCGTGTGGCAACCAGTGATTCCGCAACGGGTGGTGGTGAACCAGGCCATCGGCGAGCGCCGACCGATCCACGCGTACGGCTCGCGCAGCGCTGAAGTGGCCGAGGTGTTCGACCGCCTCTGGGCGAAGCTACGCAGGGTCACCAAGGGCTGACGGCACCTCGATGAGGTGCAGGCCGCCTTTGCCGTCGAACGTGATGGCCGCGCGGCCCTCCACCAATCGGCGGATGCCGTCTCCCAACAGATCGTGACGCCATCCGCTGGCCAGCCGTGCGTCGGCGTCGCCGCGCAGAAAGGCCACCAGGTCGCTGCGGGTCGCGAGCAGGGCGGTGTCGATTCGCTCCTGGCGGGCGACCTCGCTGACCCACGCCGACACCAGGGTGACCGCCGGACGGAGCTGCCGGTCGAGGTCGTCGCCGTCGGGAGCGGGCAGATGGACTTCCGTCTCCGCCCCCTCCTTCACCGCGGCGAGTAGTTCGGTGCCAATGCTGCCGCGGGTGTGGCGGTCGTCGACGCCGCGCGCCTGCGCAAGTTCCTGCACGGTGCGGGGCTGTTTCTGGGCGATACCGAGAATGGCCAGATCGGGCAGCACTTGGCGCACCGGGATGTCGGAGGCCATCGCCCGCCGCTCGCGCCAGGCAGCCACGGCACGCGCCACGCCGCGGGCTCGCGG
>DMQJ01000083.1:8162-21618 GCA_003455715.1 Acidimicrobiaceae bacterium
CAGCCGGGTCCATGCCTGATCGGGGTCTTGGCCGCTCACCGGTTTGCGCAGCAGTTCGGTGCACGCATCGGCCACCCACTCGGTGCGACCCAACTCGACCAACTTGGCGAGCAGGCCATCGTGCAGTTGCAGCAGGTGGGCCACATCGCTGGCCGCATACTCACGCTGGTCGGAGGTGAGTGGGCGTCGCAACCAGTCGGTGAGTCGGTCGCCCTTGGCGGCAGCAACCTTCAGCTCGCTGTGCAGCAGCGAGACCAACGACGGAGTGCTGTAGCCGAGAAAACCCGCTGCCAACTGCGTGTCGAACATGGAGACCGGCACGGCGCCGACTGCGTGCGACAACACGTCGAGGTCTTGCTGCGCTGCGTGCAGCACGGCCAACGATGACGAGTGAAACAGATCCTTCAGCGGAGCGAGGTCGCAGACCAAGGGGTCGATGAGCACGATCTCGCCGGCCGCGGCGATCTGTACCAGCGCGAGCTTCGGGAAGTAGGTGCGCTCGCGGTGGAACTCGGTGTCGAGTGCGTAACGAGGCTCGCCCATCGCTCGGTCGACGAACTCGGCGACCTCCGCGCTGGAAGCGATCCAGCGATGCGTCACGTGGGCGACATCCCCGTGATGACGGGGCGCCCACCGGCGACCCAGTCGAGGGTGCCGCCCGCGATGTTGACCGCCTCGACGCCTTCCTGGGCGAGATATTCGCAGGCCCGCATACTCCGTGCGCCGCTGCGACAGATGACATAGGCCGGCCCGTCGCCGCGGAAGGCGTCGACGTGGTCGGGAACGGTGCCGAGCGCGATGTGCACCGCGCCGGGCACGTGACCCGCGGTGTACTCGTCGGCTTCGCGGACGTCGATGAGCCTCGCGCCTGTGGCCAACAACACTTCCAGTTCCGCCGTACTGATCTCATGGATGGACATCGGAGTGCACGCTACTGCGGTAGGTCACTCGGCGCGTTCACGTTCCGGACATCTTGCGGAGGAACAGACACCTCGCGTGCACGGAGCGTGGCGATGAGGTCACCCATCCTGCGGATTCCTGCCGCGAACGACGCCTCGATGGCTGGCAACGCCCCAGGTGACCACACTGCGCACAGCGGATGCGGGCGATCGGTTACGGCATACGCCACGTCATGATCGCCACCGAGCGCAGCGATCACCGCTGCCACGGTGGGTGGCGACAGCTCGGGCAGATCGCATGCGATCACCATCACCCGCCGACCGGGGAACGCTCGCAAGGCAGTGATGACCCCTCCGAGCGGGCCTTCACCCGGCCACTGATCGGGGACGGCGACGAGGCCCAGTTCCGCGAGCGCCACGGCGTCGCCGCCCACCACCCGCACCGGCGCACAACCGGAAGCATCCAAGACCAGCACCGCCCGGAGCACCATCGGCACCCCCTGCCAGCGCACCAGCGACTTGTCGCGACCCATGCGCCTGCTCGCACCGCCCGCCAGCACCGCACCGGCGACGGCCGAGAGGGGCCCTGGCTCAACGCTCAGCCCGGGCCACCGGTGGGGTCGAGCTGGGCGAGAAACAGGGAGATGCGCTCGGCTTCGTCGGTTTCGCCGATCGCGTCGGCCATCTCGCCGAGGCCCTTCAGGCAGCCCAGGAATCCGCGGTTACCTGCATCGGCCCACCGCACGTAGCCCGAGCCACGCCACCCGTTGGCGCGCAGCGCATCGAGACCACGGTGGTAGCCAACCCGGTACGCGGCGTAGCGCTCGACGGTGTCGCGACCGAGTGCTCCGAGTGCGTGCCACGCCAGCAACGACCTCGGGTTGGCCGCCACGGCAGCCGCAGCCAGCGACCTGCCCTCCTCGCCGCCTGCAGCGAGCGCCTGCTGTACGGCATGGCGGACGTGAGCGGGCTCATCGGGCAGAACCGTTCGGGGAGGGCCCTGAGGAGTGAGCGTGATGGGTTGATCGGCCACGGACTCACCCTACGCGTAGGGTGTGTGGTCATGCTCGCTCTGTCGTTGGAAACTGCCAAGACGATCGCTGTCGTCGTGCTCCTCGCCTTTCTCGCCATCGGCGTTGTGTCGGCGTGGATCATCAAGAACATCACGATGAAGCTCATCACCGTCGGCATCATGGCGGCGCTGGCGCTGGGCGTCTGGACGCAGCGCTCCAACCTGCAGAACTGCGCCGACGAGGCCAGGGCCAACGTCAGCGCTGGCACCACCAAGGTGTCGTGCACCTTCTTCGGCACCGACGTGGAGATCGGGGTCTAGGAGTTCACCAGCCGCAACAAAGGCTCCACCATCTCGGCCCGAAAGCGCTCGGCGTGGCTGTTGGGGGCGCCGTGACCACACCCTTCCATCTCCACCAAGAGCGCCCCCGGCACGTGTTGGGCGAGGTGGCTCATGCCGATGCGATGATGGGGCGAACCCTGGGTGCCGTACCCCGCTACCAGCGGCACACGAATGTCGTCGTAGTACCACGGAGGCGTCGAGCGGATGTCGGACAACTCCCCCACCATCGCCGGGCCTTCGGCACGGCGCACGGCGCGGGTGCGCTCGGGCAAACCTTCCCATCGTTCGTCGCCGATGAGCCGTCGCATGAAGGCTTCTGCGGCATCGGCGGGATCGCCCTGGTGAGCCACGGCCTGTGACCCGGCCGTCGAGCGCGGCCAGAACGACTCCCAGCTGAGCGGGGTCTCGAACACTGCGACGCCGGCCACCAGGTGAGGGTGTCGCGATGCGGTCGCCAGCGCCACGTTGCCGCCGAAGCTGTGCCCGACCAGGACGGCGCGCCGACCCTCGAGCACGTCGAGCAGATCGAGCACGTGCTGGTGGATGGTGAACGGGCCGTGGTGGCTGGACCGTCCGTATCCACGCCGGTCGTAGCGGACGACATGATGATCGCGATCGAGCGCTCGACTGAGGCGCAGCAATCCCGACGACCGATCCATCGAGCCATGCACGAGCACCACCAGCGGGTCGCCCGGGGTGCCGGCGTCGTCGCGCCAGATGCCTGCGTGCTGCATGCTCAGTCGACCCGCACGATGCGCAACACATCGGTGCTGGCGCCGCTCGGGCGATCGGGGGCACCGGCGAGCACCAACACGGTGTGGCCAGGGTCGACCAGCCCGCTCTGCACGCTGCGCTCCACCGCGAACCACACCAACTCGTCTGTCGAGTGATACGTCTCGACCGCGAGCGGGCGAACACCCCACGACAGTGCCATGGTGCGCACCGTGGCAGGGTCGGGGGAAAGACCGATGAGCGTGATCACGGGCCGAAAGCGGGCCATCGCCCGTGCCGTCCGGCCACTGCGGGTACAGCAGAGAATGGCGTGCGCATCGGAGTCGGCAGCCGCCATGCCGGCCGCATGCGTGATGGCCATCGTGATGCGATCGGGGCCTTCGGGCCACTGGCTGCGCTGCACGCGCCCCAGGCGCGATGCCCACTGGCGGTAGCCGGCCTCGGTTTCGGCACGGGCGGCGATGCGCACCATGGTGCGCACCACCTCCACGGGGTCGGCACCCACCGCCGTCTCCCCCGACAGCATGAGCGCGTCGGTGCCATCGAACACCGCATTGGCGATGTCGCTCACCTCGGCCCGCGTCGGCGATGGAGCGGTGATCATGCTCTCCATCATCTGGGTGGCAGTGATGACCGGCACGCCCATCTCCACGCAGTAGCGGATGATTCGTTTCTGCAGGTGGGGCACGTCTTCGAGCGGGCATTCGATGCCCAGATCGCCCCGAGCCACCATGATGGCGTCGGTCTCGGCGGCGATTGCTTCCAGATCGTTCACCGCACTCATCGTCTCGATCTTGGCCACGAGACGGGTGGTGTGCGGTTGAATGGCGGCGCGCACGAGGCGCAGGTCGTGTGCCGTGCGCACGAACGACACCGCCAGGAAGTCGGCGCCAGCATCGGCCATCGCCTTCGCCAACTCGAGGTCTTCCTCCGTGGGCGTCGAAAGCCGCAGACGTTCGCTGGGGAGGTGCACGCCGGGTCGGCCCTGCACACGACCGCCGGTGAGTACGACGCAACGCGCTTCGTCGGCGGTGACCTCCATCACCTCAAGCGTGATGGCACCGTCGCCGAGCACGATGCGATCGTGCGGTTGCAGGTCGAGCAGCAGCGTGGGGTAGTCGACAGTGATGTGCCCGGCCGTGCTCGGACCGTCGCCCGGCGAGAGCACCAGGCCGGCGCCTCCCGACAGGTGCACCCCACCCTCGGGGAACTGCCCCGATCGCACTTTCGGGCCGGGAAGGTCGGCGAGCACCGCTACCACCCGGTCGATCCGTTGCGCCGCTGCGCGTACGTCGACCAGTCGCTGCAGATGCGACGCAAGGGTGCCGTGGCTGAGGTTGAGGCGCACCACGTCGACACCGGCCCGGAGCAACTCGTCGAGCACCAGCGGCTGCTCACTGGCCGGGCCGAGCGTGGCCACGATCTTCGTTCGGGTGTCAGTTCGGTGGTCCATAGCTGCTCAACTGTTCGGATGGAGTTGATTCTGATCCGCCACGCCCTCCCGGTGCGCCGCGAACTCGAAGAGGGTATCGCTGATCCTGAGCTCAGTCCGGCAGGTCGCGCCCAAGCCCAGCATCTTGCCGAGTACCTGGCGAGCGAACCCATCGACGCGCTCTACACCAGCCCGCTGCTGCGTGCACGCGAGACCGCCGAGCCGCTTGCGTCGATGAAGGGCCTCGAGGTCGTGGTGGTCGACGACGTCGCCGAGTGGGACCGCAACTCCAACGAGTACATCCCGGCCGAGGAACTGAAAGCTGCAGGCGACCCGCGCTGGAAAGAACTCGCCAACGGGATGATGGGCGACGCCGATGAGACCCCCGAGGAGTTCCGCGGTCGAGTGGTCGCAGCGCTGGAGGCGCTCATCGAACGGCACCCTGGACAACGAGTTGCAGTCACCTGCCACGGTGGGGTGGTGAACGCGTATCTCAGCCACGTCCTGGGCCTGCCACCAACCGCTGGGTTCTTCTACCCGAACTACACCAGCCTGCACCGGGTTGCTGCGTCGAGGGGTGGCCACCGCTCCATCGTCACCATCAACGAAACCTCGCACCTGCGCGGTACCGGATTGCCGATGGGCGTGGTGCAGCAGTCATGAGCACGTTCACCATCGACACGTTGCGTTCGTACCTCGACGCGTCGCCGTCGCCGTGGCACGCCGCTGCGTCGTCGGCAGCGTTGCTCACCGCCGCCGGTTTCGCGGAGGTGTCATTCGCCGACACCTGGACTGACCTGCCCGAGCGCGGGTTCGTGCGGCGTGGCGGGGCCCTCATCGGTTGGCATCGGCCAGCAGGCCTCGCTTCCACTGCGCCGGTGCGCATCGTGGGCGCTCACACCGACTCGCCTTGCCTGCGGGTGAAGCCTCGCCCTGATGCCGGCGGCTTCGGGTGGAAGCAGATCGCTGTGGAGGTGTACGGAGGGCCGCTGCTGAACTCGTGGCTCGACCGCGATCTGGGCATCGCGGGCGTGCTGGCCACACGCGACGGGGCCGTGCTGGTCAACCTGCACGAACCGATGGCCCGTCTGCCCCAGTTGGCGATCCACCTCGACCGCGACGTGAACGAGAAGGGTGTTGCCCTCGACAAGCAGGCACACCTCGCCCCGGTGTGGGGACTGGGCACGCCCAAGGAAGGTGAGTTGAGAGCCGTCCTGGCTGCGGCCGCGGGAGTCGCACCTGCGGAGATCGCGTCGTGGGACCTGTGCCTGTACGACCTCTCCCCCGCTGCGGTCATCGGGCCGCAGCGAGATCTGCTCGCCTCTGGTCGGCTCGACAACCAGGTGTCGTGCTGGGCTGCCACGGTGGCACTTGCCGACGCCACGCCCACTGGCGCTACCTCGGTGATCGCGTTGTTCGACCACGAGGAGGTCGGCAGCGACAGCACCACGGGGGCGGGCGGGCCGCTCTTGGAGCACGTGTTGGAGCGGTTGGCCGTCGCCTCGGGCGCTTCACGGGCCGACTTCCTGGCACAGCTTGCGGCCAGCACCTGTATCTCCGCCGACAACGCCCACAGCGTGCACCCCAACTACCCGGAACGGCACGAGCCTGGCCATCGACCCATCGCCAACGGTGGCCCGGCCATCAAGCTCAACCACAACCAGCGATACGCCACCTCGGCGACCTCGGCAGCGATGGCGCAGCGGGTATTCGAGGCGGCAGGGGTGCCCTGGCAGGTGTTCGTCAGCCGCAACAACATGCCGTGCGGCTCCACCATCGGCCCCATCACAGCCACCCGGCTTGGCATCGATACGGTCGACGTGGGCGTACCGCAGTTGAGCATGCACTCGGCCCGCGAGCTGTGCGGTACGAGCGACCCGGTGTGGTTGGCCGAGGGCCTCTCCACCTACTTCGGCGGCGACTGGTGATCAGGCGCGGATTCGGCGTCACCGAAAGCTGAGCGAAACGTCTTTGACGGTGATTTGCCGAATCGCCGTTGTCGCTGTGCCTCTATAGGTGGGGTGCACGACAGCGCTCCATCAGGAGGCCATCATGCACCGTCCGCTCCGTTCATCCGCCGCCGTGCTCATCGCCGGCGCCTTGTTGGCTGCCGCCTGCACCGGCGACGGATCATCGGCACTCACCACGCTCGACTCGTTGCCACCCACCACCGTTGTGCCGCCAACAACGGCTGCGGCTGCGACGTCGACCACGGCGCACACCACCACCACCGGAGCGCCCGCCACGTCGACGGTGCCCAACGACGTCGTCGGCCTGTCGCCCGACGGCCCCTGGCGCCTCGTCGACTCCGCCCCAGGAGTTGAAGCGCCCGGCCTGGTGTACGAGTTGATGCCCGGCCTGTGGGTGTGGCTCCCTGTGGAGGAGAGCGAGGAATGGGGCATCTCATGGACCCTCACCGAGGAAGACCGCCCCATCATCGAGGCCTACCTCCAAGCCCGCCTCGTGTTCTTTCAAGCAACCGCTGCGCACCCGATCGACCTCGAGGGTCCCGGCTGGGCAGAGGCGTATGTGGACGGAGTCGACAGGTATCGATCCGTCCTGACCCGGCACCTAGACCTGCAGGAGTTCCTCGACCTGAGTGGTGGGGTTGTCCTCCGCCCGCAAGTGATAGGAGACCTGCGAGCAGACGGCCAAGCCGTTGTGTGGGACTGCATGTTGGACGGCAGCGTGTGGCGTCTACCGAACGGAGACCTCGGCTCCGACTCGATTCTCGGCATCGTCCCCAACGGCCTCGAAGCGGTCATCGTTAATGACATCAGCGGGACATGGAAAGCCCAGCAGGTCTCCAACCAGGAGGCCGCGTGCCGATGAGGCGAGTCCTAGCCCTCGCGTTGACCGCGTTCACCATCACGCCATCAGCTGGACATGCAGGGGCTGGCCAGGGTGACGACTCTCCCCCCATCACGGTGCCGGGGGCTCGGGCGGTCGACATTCGCAACTCGTCGGGGTCGCTGGTGCGCTATCACACCATTCCCTCGGGTTCGACATTTGCCCGGCATGGCGGCCGCTCGCAGCCGTGCACGTTCATCGCTGGATACGACGGCTTCGCCTCCGATGGCCAGGCGTTTGTTCGCGGCCAGCAGGTGACGAGCTATCGGTGGGTGTTTCGAGAGGAACGTCTCGACGCCTTCGGGGAACCCAGCCCCGATCCGTCGGCCAGCAAGGGGCCGCTCACCGCTGCCACCCGATCCTTCGTCGTGTACTGCGACACGTACCACGCGAACCACGCGATCGCCTATCTGCAGGTCAACGCGTCCGACCCGATGCTCGACCCGCGCACCCGGCTCACCAATCTCTACAACGGGCTTCAACTTGAGCAACCGGTGATATGGACCAACCCGGTCGTGGATCGCTGGGGCGGCCTCATTACCCGCTATCCGGCGTGGCTCGCCGTGGAACCCTCGGCGTGGCGGCCGCAGCAGTCGAACACGGCCACGTGGCGCGGGTGGACGATGGCCCTGCTCGCCGAACCGATCGGATTGGCATTTCACGTGCAGTTCTCGCCGAACCCCGAGAAACCCTCCCAGCCGTTCGATGGCGTGGTGTCGTGCGTGGCCACTGGGTCGATGACGGCGGAGGGCGGAGGGGCGTTTCCGGCGGTGCCCAACCTGCCGGAGCAGACCGAGCCTGGCGTGAATGGACCGTGCATGTGGACTCCGCCCGGACCCGGCACGGTGACGATCACCGCCCGCATCACGTACCGCGTGGTGTTCTGGGCCAATGGCTACACCGAGTCGCTTCCCGATTATGTGTGGAGCAGCGAGCCTGCGGTGTTCGAGACGGGCGAACTGTCGGCCGTGAACGTCAACAACTGAACTCGCCTACTTTGTGACACCCCTGACGTACGCTTGTTCGTATGGATGTCGAGGGGTTGTTGGGCGAGTTGCGGGGTGTGGTCGACAGGTTGGCCGCGCTCGACGTGTCGGCGTTGGACTCGGTCGAACTGCAGGGTGTGGTGGTGGGGTTGCAGGTGGAGGCGTCGCGGTTGGCGGCCGCCAGCGCTGTGCCGTTGCATGTGTGGGAGGTCGAGGGTGGGTGGCGATCGTCGCGTGCGCGCACTGCGGGTCTTGCTCTGGCGAATCGGGTGCACCGGTGTCATCACCAGGTGGCGGCAGAGTTGGGTCGGGCAGCGAAGCTGGCCGAGATGCCGTTGGTGCGCAGGGCGGTGTTGGAGGGCCGGTTGTCGATGGATCATGTCGATCTGTTCTGCCGCTATGCCACCGAGACCCGCTGGCCGCTGTTTCAACGCGATGAAGCCGTGCTGGTCGAAGCCTGTGTGGGGCTGTCGTTGTTCGCGGATGCTCGCAAACTGGTCCGCTATTGGGCCGACCATGTCGATCACGAACTCGGCGACACCAAGCGTCCGGTGCGGTCGGAGGTGGAGACATCACGGTCACGCGACACCGGCGAACTCACCCTCCGCGGGCATCTCAGCCCGGTGGATGCCGAAGTGTTCGGCAACGAACTCGACCGGCTGGTGCGCGACATCCGCCTGGAAGACCAAGCGAACGGAGTCGACCGGCCAATCGCCCAACAACGCGCCGCCGCGCTACTCCGCATGGCGCAACGTTCCAACGGTGCCACCGGCACCAGTGGGCGACCCCTGTTTCAGGTGATCATCGGCGACGCCACCGTCGCCCGGCTGTGCGAGTTGGCTTCAGGGCATGTGATCACCCCTGAAGAACTGGTGCCGCATCTGGGGACAGCGTTGGTCGAGTCGTTCCTGTTCGACGAACGACACCGGCTGGTCGGCGTGTCGAAACAACGCACGTTCACCGGCCGCCTCCGCCGAGCCATCCAGATACGTGATCGACGCTGCCAACACGAATCAGGGTGCCCGGTGCCGGCCACCGACCTGCGCAGCGACATCGACCACATCGTCCCATGGGCCCACGGTGGGGTCACCAGCCCCGGCAACGGCCGAGTGCAATGCACCACCCACAACCGGCACCAACACCTCCACGGACCACCACCAGCAGCCGACCGACCAAAGGAGGGGCCACCCGACGTGCCCGCCGCCATCCGCTGGCGATGGGTCCACGTCCACTACCACGACATCGACCCCACCGCCGCCTGAGTAGACAGCACCCGTCAGCGGCTGGCGCGCCGTTCGGCCTCGTCGAGCATCTCCTGCAGCCGAGCATGCAGCACCTGGGTGGTCACCCGGGCCGCCTCGCGCTGTTCCTTCATCGTCTCGCCGGTCGGCGCGGGGATCGGCGCGCCCACGATGACGCGGACCTTGCGCGGATAGATGAACTTCGCGCCCTTCGGCATTGCCCGCTCGCTGCCACCGATGGCGACGGGGATGATGGGCGCACCGGTCTTCGAGGCGATGTACGTCGCCCCATCGAACAGCGGCTGCACGGTGGGGCCGCTCTTGCGCTCGCCCTCGGGGAAGAGCACGAGTGGCTCGCCATCCTCCAGCACTGCGATGCAGCGCTTCAGCGCCTCACGGTCCGCTGTGCCGCGGGTGACGGGAAAGCCTCCGCACGCCGTCAGGATCGAGCCGAGCACCTTGTTCTTCCACCACTTGTCGGCGCCCATGAACCGCATTCGCCGACGGGTGACCCCCGAGGTGATGGGCGTGTCGAGAATGCTCCGGTGCGTCGGGGCAAGGATGAAGATGCCGTCCTTCGGAATGTGCTGCTTGCCGTCGACGCGCATCCGGCACCACACCACGCAGAACGCAGTGACGATGCCGCGCACCGTGTGGTACACGACCTTGTCGCCGAACGAACGGCCGGCCATCTCGGTACGGATCTTGGTCATGACGTGGCCTCCAACAAGCCGAGAATGTGGTCGAGCACCGCGTCGACGCCCATGCCGGTGGTGTCGACCACGGTAGGTCCGTGATCGGCGGTGAGCGGGCTGTCGGCCCGGGTGCTGTCGTAATGGTCGCGTGCCGCGATGGCGCGTTCGATCTCGTCGACGTCGCCACCTGCCTCCGCCACGCGGCGTTCGGCACGGGTGCGCGGCGAGGCGGTGAGGTACAGCTTCAGCTGGGCATCGGGGAACACCACCGACCCGATGTCGCGGCCCTCGATCACTCCCCCGCCGCGAACCATCGCCCACGCCTGCTGACGCGCACGCATCTCCGCTCGAACGCCGCTGTTGGCTGCCACGGCGCTCACAGCAGCGGTGACCTCCGGGCTGCGGATCGCTGCAGTGGCTTCCACACCATCCACCATCACCCCGGACTCACCCACCTCGAGATCGACCTCACGAGCGAGATCGGCGACGGCGGCCGAGTCATGCAGGTCGAGCCCACGACGCATCGCAGCAAACGTGACAAGCCCCGCTTGCAGTAGCAGGTTGTATCAAAGCAGCCAATGCTGTCTTTAATGAAACAAAAGATGGCTATGCCTTGGAGGTAGAAGAGTTTGGAAATACATTTGCCACAGAAGATATGAAAGAAGGCACTGCGGCCTTTTTGGAAAAAAGGAAAGCTAACTTCAGGGGAAAGTGATCATCATTTATACAAGTACCAGTTTCTGTATCTCATCAGTGCTTCAAGGAAATAATAATCGGCATAGGTAAGGGATACATCGACTTCAGAGTTATAAGGTAAAGCTCCTACATTATGTTTCAGAATAAAGCCGCTGTTTTCACCAGGCATACTTCTGTAAGTATTAGTTGACAGGCTTTGTAATATTTTTTTTGCCGCTTTTGCATATTCTTTTTTTTCTTCTTTATCAGCATATATTCCCAGTTCAAGTAAGGCTGAGGCCATGATAGAAGCAGCAGAAACATCCCTGTAAGTGGCCGGAATTTCTTTTGCATTGTAATCCCAATAGGGAATTTTATCCTTTGGAAGATTAGGATGATGCAATAAGAATTTTGAAATTTTTTTTGCATGCTCCAGATATTGCGCCTCCTTAGTAAACCGATACATCAGTACAAACCCATACAGACCCCAGGACTGCCCTCTCGCCCAGGCAGATTCATCCGAAAATCCCTGTGCTGTTTTTTTTCTTACCACTTTACCTGTTACCAGGTCGTAATCCACTACATGATAAGAACTATTGTCAGACCGGTAATGATTTTTCAACGTAGTGCTGGTATGGTCAATAGCAATCACTTTATATTTTGGTTCTCTTGTTTCGTCACTTGCCCAGCAAAGTAGTTCCAGGTTCATCATATTATCTACAATAACAGGGCAACGAAAATTGGCGCTGGAATCCCACGATTGGATAGAACGGATAGAAGGACGATATCTTTTGATCAGTGTCTCAGCGGCAGTCAAGACAGTTTCTTTATAATAAGGTTTGCCTGTAATGCGATATGCATTACCAAAACTACAGTAGATCATAAACCCAAGGTCATGATCCCCGGTATAGTTTTTTACATGCTCGATGATACCCAGCCTTTTTTCTGCTTCAGCTTTTATTGCGCTGTCTTTCGTATACTCATAGATATACCATAAACTTCCGGGGAAAAAACCACTTGTCCACCAGGTCGTCTTGCTGGTGGTGAATTTGTTTTCTGTCGGAGAATAATTTCTTGGCATCACATCTGCAGGAGTATTCTCTGCAAGGATCTTATACTGGTGAGCAGCCAGTTCAAAATTTTCTTTTATTAATTTCTCCATAACCTTATCCTGTTGTGCAAACAGGATCTGGCTTATGCATAACAGGAAGATGATAATATTTTTTTTAGACAGTAGTATCTTTTTCATTAATTTTCTATTAATGCACTATCTATCAAATAAGCCTCTACTTCTGTTATCCGGGTGGCCATCTTTTGATTGTCGATAACAAGGCCAATAATACCTACTTCAGTTTCAGGAAATGTGATAATTCTTTTCCGTCCGATAGTGGTGCCCTTTATTTCTGAAACAAGTTCATGTTTTTTATTCATTAACAGCAACCTGAAACCCGCACATGCCTGGCCCTTGCTCAGATCTTCTCTTAATACGATACAATTAATTTTCTGTTCAGTCGCAAATTCAATACCCATCGATTGCAAATGAGCAAGAGAAATAGTTTCATACGTTAAAATTGTTCCGTCATTCATAACCGGGGCCTTCCTTTTCCCATTATGAGGAATAAAATAACCCATTCCCTCCTTTGCTATATTAATGGCAAAATTTTTATCTCTTAGTCTCCTGAACTCCACCAATGCAGCTGAATCATTTTCATGTATCAATCCTCTTCTGTTAGGGGGTACATTCAGCAAAAGATTTGCTCCCCTGCCCACTGATTTTAGATATAATTGGAATAATTCTGCCGGTGTTTTCACTTTTTCATCCTCAGCTGAATGATAGAACCAACCCGGCCTTATACTTACATCACACTCAGCCGGTATCCATGCTTTACCATCAATATTTCCTTTGTTAAGTGTATCTGTAGCCGGGGCTCCTATGCCGGGAGTAAATCCGGCTGTGTCCAGGGTATTCCAGTTGGTTTCACCGGCTATGCCTCTTTCATTGCCCACCCAGCGGATATGAGGACCGACATCACTGAATACAACAGTATTCGGAGACAATTTCTTTACTGTTTCCCTAAACCTGCTCCAGTCATATACTTGTTTCTTTCCATTGGGTCCTTCACCATTGGCACCGTCCCACCATAATTCCCAGATAGGGCCATAGTTTGTGAATATTTCCTTCATCATGTTTACAAATACTTCATTGTATTTGTCAGTGCCATAGTCAGGATGGTTTCTGTCCCAGGGTGAGATATAAACTCCGAATTTTAATCCTCCTTCTTTGCAAGCCTGTGATAATTCTTGCAGCACATCCCCTTGCCCGTTTTTCCATTTGCTTTCCCGTACAGTATGTGTAGAATAGTTGCTGGGCCATAAACAAAATCCGTCATGGTGTTTGGCTGTAATAATGATTCCTTTTGCTCCTGCCGCCTTAGCCACCCTTACCCATTGGCTGCAATCAAGTGCTGAAGGGTTAAAAATATCCTCCGGCTCATCTCCATGCCCCCACTCTTTATCCGTAAACGTATTTGGCCCAAAATGAATAAAAAAATAATACTCCATTTCATGCCAGATCAGTTGTTGCTTTGTGGG
>DMQJ01000543.1 GCA_003455715.1 Acidimicrobiaceae bacterium
CCGCGCCCTCGTTGCCCGCGGGCAACGAGGGCGCGGGCACGGTGGGGGCCGTGGGCGAGGGCGTCGACCCTGCGCTCGTGGGGCGTGTGGTGGGGTTCTTCGGTGGCGAGGCGTACAGCCAGTACCGGGCGCTGCCGGTGCAGACCATCCTGCCGATGCCGGAGGGGACGGCCGCAGCCGATGCAGCGTCGTGCTTCGTCAACCCGTTCACCGCGTTGGGCATGGTGGAGACGATGCGCATGGAGGGCCACACGGGCCTGGTGCACACCGCGGCCGCGTCGAACCTGGGGCAGATGTTGAATCGCATCTGCCTGGCCGACGGCGTGCCGTTGGTGAACGTGGTGCGCCGCCCCGAGCAGGCGGACATGCTGCGAGCCCAGGGCGCTGTGTACGTGTGCGACTCGAGCGCCGACTCGTTCATGGCCGACCTGACAGCCGCGTTGGCGGAGACCGGCGCCACCCTCGCGTTCGACGCGACGGGCGGCGGGACGTTGGCCGGGCAGATCCTGACCGCGATGGAGGCCGCCGCCGTGCAGCGGTCGATCGCCGCGGGTGGCGCATACAGCCGGTACGGCAGCGACGTCTTCAAGCAGGTGTACATCTACGGCGGGCTCGACCGCAGCCCCACCGTGCTGAACCGCAGCTTCGGGTTCTCGTGGAGCCTCGGCGGCTGGCTGCTCACCCCGTTTCTCGGCAAGGTGGGCGGCGAAGGCGTGGCCCGCCTGGGGGCGCGGGTGACCGCCGAGCTGACCACCACGTTCGCCAGCCACTACACCGATGAGGTGTCGCTTGCCGGAGCGCTGCAGTTGGATGCGCTGCAGACCTACGCCAAGCAGGCCACCGGCCAGAAGTTCCTCGTGCGCCCGCAGGCGTAGCGCGCAACGGGTCTCGCGCCCACGGGCATCGCGCGCACGGACATCGTGCGCACGGACTACGGTTCGCGCCACGGGGGACCGCACAAGGGAGGGACGTGATGAACGTTCGAGCCATCTTGGAGCGCAAGGGCACCGACGTCGCCACCATCACCGGCGACGCCTCGCTGGCCGATGCCACCGCCCGCTTGCGCGACAACGGAGTGGGTGCGCTGGTGGTGTCGCCCGACGGAGCCACCATCGCCGGCATCGTGAGCGAACGCGACGTGGTGCGTGCCGCGGCCGCGCACGGTGCGTCGGCGTTGGGGCGGCCGGTCGAGTCGGTGATGAGCACCGAGGTGACCGTGTGCCGGCCGGCCGACTCGGTGCCGCGCCTGATGGAGTTGATGACCGAGCACCGCATCCGCCACCTTCCCGTGGTGGACGACGACGGCCGCCTGTGCGGCATCGTGTCGATCGGCGATGTGGTGAAGGCCCGCCTCGGCGAGCTTGAGGTGGAGAACCAAGCCCTCGCCGACTACCTGCACCAAGGCCAGTAACCGGGTGCGGCGAGCCCTGCCCGGTCGCTAGCGTGGGGTCCGGAACGGTGGCAGAGCGGACAAATGCGCGCGCCTTGAAAGCGTGAGGGTGCAAGCCCCGGGGGTTCGAATCCCTCCCGTTCCGCTGATGGCCTGACCAGGGCTTTGTCGCCGGATCCGTTCGAACCCTGAACGGATCGGCACAGCTGTGACCTGGTGTGATGTGCTCCGAGTCCCTCACGCTCGGTGCGATCGCCAGTTGCGTTGCTACCACGGTTGCTACCGCCGACCCAGTGCTCGTGTGCGACGCATCAGGCTCGCCGCGCAGTCAGTGAAGGCAGCAGGGGTCGTCAGGTTCGATCGGCCGCGGCGGCCTCGAGAGCACGAACGAGGCTGAACCCGGGATACTCGGGTCGCGGCGAGGCACCTCCCGGCGGGCGCGAGAACTGGCCGACGTAGTACTCACGCCAGTAGCTCCAGACTCGCTGCCGCACGAGTTCGACGTACGTGCGGTTGTCGCTCGCGAAGCGGCCGTATCGACGTCGCTGCCAGGACCCGGGAGTGTCGATAGCGGCGAGCCCGTCGCTGATGTCCGTGACGATCTCGACGACGTACTCGCCGATCAGGGCCACGACGTACGGTGCTACCCATGGTTCGTCAACGTCGAGCAGGTGGCGGAGATGATCCTGTCGGATGTGGCCGTCGTGGTGGCGGGTGTACAGGCAGTGCAGCATGATGGCCTGCTGAGTCGAGAGCCGTGCCAGCCGTGCCGGTTCGGGCGGCGGGTTGTAGATGCGCGTAGGGATTCGCAGCCAGTCGTCGTAGAGCCGGACATCGAAGCTTCCCTTCCAGTCGAGCCACGCTGCCGGCATCGCAGCTCGCACCCGTTGGTAGTCACGCTGCTGAGCTGGTCGAAACGGAAAGGCGTCGTCGGGCGGCGGCGTCGGCCTCCAGACCCTGCGAGCGGGAACCTTGTCCTTCGGCCAGGTGAGCCAAGGCATCGCCTCACGATCGCGACGCTCATCGGGCGTGACATCGCGACGACCGGCGCGCTTGAGCGCTCGGCGGCGTTCGTCCCACGTCGCGAGGTACGCGTCGCGCTGTTGCCGTTCCCGGACGAGCTCGTCCACTGCCATTGCGATCTGCTCGGACGTCCATCGACCTCTTCTGACTCCGGCACGCCCCGCGAGATGGTCGAGTGTCGCCGTGAAGCCGAAGGGCGAGAAGTGTTCGACGCAACTCCTGAGTGCCACGAACTGCACCCCCACCGGCTGGGTCGGGTCACTGGCCTTGCGCGCGTGCGTCATGAAGGTCATGTGTTCCGACGCTCCAGCGCATGCACGTTTGGATGTTCGCGCAACCACGAGTGCTCGCACGGGCGCACTTTGGCCGGACGCCCTTCACCTGCCGAGGTGGGTCGCACAGAGTACCGACGATACTGTGCTTATTCGCTAGTTACTCAGATAGTTTGTCACCATGACCATCGAGGACATGGTGTTGCGCGACCTGCATCGTGCGGCCGCAGAGGCTGGTCGACGCGGCATTGCGATTCCGTCGATCGATCTCGACGTCGTGGCTCGACGCACCAGGAACCGGAACGCTGCCCTGCAGGCGGTCACCCGCCTGCTCCGAGCTCGACGCGTGATGCGCGTCCGCAGGGACCTCCTCGTGCTACCCGACGCAACGGGGTTGGTCGGCATCGAGATCGCCGACCTCGTCGACGCAGTCGCCCCGCCACCGTACGTCATCACTGGTGGCGCGGCGCTGCAGCACTTCGATCTCACCGATCAACACTTCTTCACGCTGGCCGTTCTCGTACCCGCTGAGGTCACCCAGCTCAGCTATCGCGGGCAGACGGCGAGGTTCTTCACGACCGACCCGACCAACATCTGGGGATCGCCGCCTGAACAGCGGCCTCGGTACGCGATGCCGGAACGCGCGCTGGTCGACGCGTTGAACCATCCGCGCTACGGGGTGTCGCTGACCCTCGCACTCGATGTGCTTGAGCGTGCCGTGTCCCGCGACTCGACGTTCCTTGATCGACTGCACGCCGCCGTCGTCCGCTACGGCGCCGGCCCGAAGGGCCACAGCGCCCGGGCCTCAGCACGGCGGATGGGCCTTCTTCTCGAAGGGCTCTTCGGGGCCGACGTCGCTGCCCCCTACCGCGACCTCGTGGGAACCAACCGGACGCCGGTGCTGTTGCGGCCGGGAGGTTCCCCGTCGGGACCAGTTGACGCGACATGGCGGGTCGTGGTCAACGCCGTCATCGATCGTGACGTCGCGTCATGAGCAGCGGCGCAGCACAACGACGCTGGGGTGGCGTGTACGAACTGCTCGACATGCTGGAGGCCGTGCCGGGTGGCATGGCCTTCGCCGTCCGCGACTTCGCCCTGGTCACGCTCGCCGCCGAGCTGTCGGTGACGTTCCCAGGGCAGCTGGTGTTCAAGGGTGGATTCGTGTTGCGCCACGCCCATGGTCACCTGCGATTCAGCAAGGACATCGACGCCACCCGACACGCGCCGCCGACCCACAAACTCGACGCTGGCGAGGTCGCCGCCGCGATCCGCAATGCAGGTATCCGGAACGTTGTCCAGTTCGAGCCGGGCGAGCCAGCTACCGACTCGGCCCGCAGCCTAGACTTCGACCGCGTCCACGTCGCCGGGCAAGCGTTCCCAGACAGCGACGTGCAAGTCGAGGTCAGCTATCGAGAAGCAGTCGTCGGCGAGCCGGTCGCCGTGCACATCGGCCTCCCCTTCTACGAGCCGTTCGAGATCCTCACGATGCAGGTGGAGGAGATGGTTGCCGAGAAGTTGAGGGCACTCGCGCAGCGACGTCGCGAGACTGACCTTGCAGACCTTGCTGTCATGCTCCGACGACCCGAACTCGACGACGACGCGGTCGCTCGGTTTGCAGCGACCAAGTTCGAGCTCGTGAAGCAAGGCCGAGCGAACCGGGCCGAGCGCATCGAGCGGAATCTCAGCGAACTCGCCCACAGCTACGACGATGTGGTGCCGCAGCTGTTCCCTGACGCACCGAGCTACCGAGAAGCCGCCGAAATCGTCTGGCCACGGATCAAGTCACTCATCCAGTAAGTGGCGGACGACGCGGCCCGGGAGTTCACAGGCCCGCGGCTGCCAATCGCTCTGCGACCCCGGACAATGTTCAGAAGCACTGCTCTCGTCAGTCGCCGACGAGCCAGCCGATCGGGTCGGAGTCGTCGAAGCCGAGCGCATCGCCCACTGCGTCGGCAGTGTCGGATGCCGCATCGGAGGCGGCCTCGGCCGCGTCGGCAGCAGCCTGAGCCGCGGCGTCGGC
>DMQJ01000274.1:0-183 GCA_003455715.1 Acidimicrobiaceae bacterium
CCGCACGCTCCGAACTTGCCGACCAGCCGCTCACCGACGCTGCCAGCCGTTGCCCGATCGATCATCGTGCGCTCGCCGCGGCTGCCAACAGCACCGCGGATGGCACGAGTGGTACCGATGCCACGGGTGCCACCTGCCCCATCCGCCACGACGGTTCGCCCATCCGGCGCACCAAAGCCGACC
>DMQJ01000274.1:417-5553 GCA_003455715.1 Acidimicrobiaceae bacterium
CCATCCGGCGCACCAAAGCCGACCTGGTGGTGCGGCGCATCCTGCGCATCCGCGAGCGCCCGGCTGGTGTCACCGCTGCCAAGGCCTACTCCACGTTCCAGAAGTCGATGCTCATCTCAGCCACGCGCTGCACGCTCACCTATGTGGTGTTTCCGTTCGTGCTCCCTGCGGTCGGTGTGGCAACGGGCGTCGGGCCCATCCTCGGCATCGTCATCGGGGTCATTGCGCTCACCAGTGACGTGTTCACCATTCGCCGCTTCTTCGCCGTCGACCACAAGTACCGCTGGCACTTCTCCGCAGTGGCGTTGGCGGTCATCGTGTTGCTGCTGGTGCTGCTGGTGCAAGACATCTCGCACCTCGTGTCGTAGCGATGTCGCGCCCGGCACCCTCCGTGGGCGAGCGGCCGGCCGCAGGGCCCATGGCCCGGGCGGCGTGGACGGGCGGTGGTTTCCTGGCCGTGGGCGTCGGGGGTGTCGGCGTGGTGGTGCCTGGTCTGCCCACCACGGTGTTCTTCATCATCGCTGCCTGGTGCTTCAGTCATTCCAGCCCTCGTTTCGAGCAGTGGGTGCTCAACCTGCCGCGCATCGGGCCGATGGTGCGCGACCATCGAGCCGGGTTGGGGATGCCGCGCCGGGCGAAACGGGTGGCCATCGGCATGATGTGGGTCGCGGTCACCGTGAGCGGGCTGTTGCTGCGCGACCGCGTGTGGGTGGCGGTGTCGCTCGTGGCGCTGGCGATGGTGGGTACGTGGTACATCGCCCGCCGGGTGCCCACCCGCGAGGTGGAGTTGGCTCGCCGGGAGGGCCGCGACCACAGCGACGCCCATTAGAGTCGCCGTGTGATCCTTTCCGACGGCACCCTGCGCGAACTGCTCGGGTCGGGCCGAATCCGCCTCGATCCGTACGACCCCCAGCTGGTGCAGCCGGCCAGTGTGGATGTGCGCCTGGGCACCGAGTTCCGGGTGATGCGCAACAGTCGGCTCACTCACATCGACCCGTTCGAGGCGCAGCCGAAGCTGATGGACACGGTGAGCGTGCCCGAGGGCGAGCCGTTCGTGCTGCACCCCGGCGAGTTCGCCCTTGGCCACACGATGGAAACCGTCGGTTGCCCCGACGACATCGTGGGTGTGGTGAACGGCAAGAGCAGCCTCGGCAGGTTGGGCATCCAGGTGCACGCCACCGCAGGCTTCATCGACCCCGGCTTCGTGGGCACCGTGGTGCTTGAGTTGAGCAACGTGAGCAACCTGCCCATCCTGCTGCGTCCTGGCATGAAGGTGGCGCAGTTGGTGTTCCAGAAGCTCGACCGCCCCGCCGAGCGCCCTTACGGGCACCCCGACCTGAAGAGCAAGTACCAGGGTCAGCAGGGTGCGGTGGCCAGCAAGTACGACCAGAACCGGCTGTAGCGAACGCCACTAGGTGCGGGTGCTGCCCGATAGGTCGATGGCAAGAATCTCGGGCCAGTAGAACGGCTCGGTGTGGGCCGCCATGCACACTGCGTGCCAGTCCCACCCGTTCTGCGACATGACGACGGTGAGCCGATCCGCGCTCGACCAGCTGTCGACGATGACCGGCGTGTAGGTGGCTTGACGCATCGCATCGGGAAGCGGTGATGTCGTGTTCCGCCCGAGCGACGGCACGTGCAGAAGTTCTTCCGTGGCGATCGTCCACGGGCCGGTTGGGTCGTCGGCCACCTGAACCACCCAACGTGGCGACCACCAGGCGTCGACCTTCGTGATCGACACCCAGCGTCCGTCGATGAGGCGTGGCTGCATGAGCCACTCGACCCAGCCGTCGTGGTGGATCGGTTGGGCCGCGGCTCGCTCGTTCCCCCATCCGTCGCCAGTCCAGTACTGCGGCGGCGACTCGTATCTGCCCAGCGGGACACGAGCGAGATAGGTGAACGTGCCGGGGTGGGGTCCGGCCTGATAGCCCCCCGACCGGGTGAGGTTCCGGTCGAGGCTGTTGCCGAACAGGTAGGTGAACCCGGCGACCGGGTCGTCGACCACAGCGGTGCCGTACATCGGGAGGATCGCCGGATCGGCTGCGGGGGTGAAGCTGAGCCGGGCAAGGGTGGTCGGGTCGTACACGGCCCGCCACACTCGCTCCGGATGCCGGGTGATGCCATCGAGCGGCCCTCGCTGGTCGATGGGGCCGCGGTCTTCCACCATCTCGGCCCAGAGCACGGTGAGGTTGCCGTCGGCATCGAGCCCGCCACCGAGTGCCCAGTACCAGCGATGCATCGTCCTGCGTCGGTGGTCGGCACTGTCGAGCGGCCCCGGTTCGAAGTCGATGGGCTCCGAACCGTTGGCGGATCGCTGGTAGAGCGGCGTGACGCAGAGCTGCTGTAGTCCGGTCTCCACCAGCAGCGCCAGGTTGTGGAGATAGCTCTGTTCGGGGTACGTCGTGCCCGACCGGTCGAGGTCGAGGTATGCGTCGTGCAGCATCCACACCTGCCGCCCGGGGCCCAGCGTGTAGACGGTTGGTTCGTCGAAACCGCCGAGCACGCCGAGTTGCTGTCGATGGCCGTTGGCGAACAGCCGATCGAGGGTCGCCGCGGGCCGACCTCGATGGGCAACGCACCGCGGTGTTGCCGCGGTGGGGGTGAGCTCCGGAGCCGCCGTCGAGCGCTCGGTGAGCGGAAGCAGCGGGCTGTTGGACACGGCGACACCGGCGGATTCGGCTCCTCCTCCGCTGCCGATCAGCAAGGCACTGACGAGGACGAGGGTGGCGCGGGTGACGCGATGCGTCCGCCTGGTGCCCGCGTCCTGGTCCGCCACGGCGCAGAGTGTGCCACAGCCGACACCCGTTCACTGCATGGCCAGGAACGCCGCGTCGAGTTCGTCGATGCGGGCGGCAACACGGCGGGCGAAGTCGTCGCCCAAGGCGATGTCGGTGCGCAGGCGGTCCACCCAGTAGGTGGAGATCTGGCTCCAGTCGATGGCGTCGATGCCGAAGCGTGCGTACATCGCGTCGAGGTCGTTCGGTCGCCTCGGTTCGACGGTCGAGGTGTTGATCATCGCCGTCATCTCCACGTAGTCGTCGTAGCTGGCGGTGGCTGCCGGCCCGCCGTACTGGGCAAGTGCCGCCTGGTAGAGCGGCATGTACGGCAACACCACGTGGCGGGCGGTGGCAGGGTCTTCCATACGCGCCGTCCACCCAGCGCGAGCGGCCAACCAGTTGTCGCGGGCGACCCCCTGCTCGGCGGCGATGCGCACGAAGGTCTCCTCGTCGTCGCCGGTTCGGGCCATACGAGCACACAGTTCGGCGTACTGCTCAAGGGTCACCCCGGCGATCGGGGCGAGCGCATCGTTGGCGCTCGCGGCGGGTGCGGTGGGCTGGCGGCGGAACATCTTCAGCACGTTCATGCAGTCATCGTGAACCGACGCGGCGGCTGTCGCCTGAGTAACGACTACCTGTGCGCGGCGCGGGTGTACCTACTCGTCGGGACGGTGGGCCATGATGTGGCTGATGGGAAGCGACGACTGGCCGCTGGTCGGGCGGGACGGCATGGTCGACACGATCGTGCGGCACCTCGCCGATGCTGCGTGCGACGGCGTGTTCCTGGTCGGGGCAGCGGGGGTCGGCACCACTCGCCTTCTCGACGAGGTGCATGCACGCCTGGGTGAACAGCGGCGGCTGATCAACCGGGTGGTGGGTTCGCATGCGCTCCGCGAGGTGCCGTTCGGAGCGTTGGCACACACCATCCCGGGTGAACTGCGCTCGGATGGCGGCCCGCTCGACCCGCTCGAGTTGTTCGAGCGTCTGCGCTTCCTCATCGGACATCCGCGCACCCCCGCGCATCGGTTCATCACCTGCGTCGACGAGGTGCGTTGGCTCGACGATGCCTCGCTGGGGCTGCTGTCGCAGTTGTTGTCGGGCCACCTGTCCACTGTGGTCGCCACGCTCCACGACGACGACGTGCTGCCTCCCGGGCTGGAGGCCATCGAGCGCAGTCATTCCATCCGGCGGGTGGTGGTGCCGCCGCTCGACCGGGGCGAGATGGTCGCGTTGGTGGATCGGGCACTCGACGGGCCGGTCGATGGGTCGTCGGCGCACGACCTGGTGTCGGCGGCGCAAGGCCTACCACTGCACCTCGCTGAGATCATCGACGGCAGCATTGCCTCGGGTGCGCTCACCACGGTGCTCGGCACATGGACACTCCGCGGCGCGCCCACCATCACCCCACGGCTGGCGCGTCTTTTCGACCTGCGGCTCGACCGCGTGAGCCAGCGAGTTCGCGACCTGGTGGAGTTGGTGGCCTTCGCCGAACCGGTGTCGCTCGACGCGCTCGACGCTGCCGGGTGGCTCGACGCAGCGGTGGCCGCCGAGGAGGCTGGCCTGCTGGTGACCATCGACGACACTCCACCGCGCGTTCGGTTGGCGCAACCGCTGCATGCTGCGCAGGTGCGAGCCCGCACCTCGCCGTTGCGTCGACGGGCGGTGCTTCCTCGAGCGATCGACGTGGTGGCGGCTGCCCCGCGGCCCGACGATGTGGTGCGACTGGCGCTGTGGCGTCTGGAATGTGGGCACGACGTTGCCGTTGCTGAGTTGGAGCGGGCGGCCGTGGTGGCACGCACGGCCAACGACTTCGAGACCACCGAAGAGTTGGCGTCGGCCGCAGTTGCTCGCGACCCGTCCGTGGGCACCCTGCTGCTACAGGCGGAGGCGCTGCACGATCTGTGCCGGTTCGATGCTGCCGACGAAGCCATGCAGCGTGCCGCCGCGCTGGTGGGTGACGAGTTCAACCTGCTGCGGCTGCATGTGGTGCGGCACCGACTGCTGCTGTGGGGTCGGCACGATGCCGACGCCTCGGTGGCCACGCTGCGGCAGGCGATGGAGGGCCTCGACATGCCGCTGCTGCGCGACCTGGCGCGAGCGGCCATCGCCAACACGCTGGTGTTCGGCGGGCGGCCCCGCGAACTGCCCGCGGTGTGTGAGGAGATGGAGTCGGGCCACCCGATGGCGGCGGCGGCGATGTACTTCCCGCAGAGCGTGAGCCACATGACGACGGGGCGGGTGGCCGATGCCGTGGCGGTGGCGCGCGAGGGGGGGCTCTGTCGCGCCGAACACCCAGACGACCCCCCCCCCCCGCCCCCCCCCCTCTTCGCCATGTGGCTCGCCCTGTCGCCGCCCCGGC
>DMQJ01000492.1:0-2177 GCA_003455715.1 Acidimicrobiaceae bacterium
GCTGTTCGACGAGATCGAGAAGGCCCACGCCGACGTGTTCAACACGCTGCTGCAGATCTTGGAGGAGGGCCGTCTCACCGACAGCCAGGGCCGTACGGTCGACTTCCGCAACACGGTCATCATCATGACCTCCAACCTCGGCACGGCCGACCTGCGCAAGGCCAACGTCGGCTTCACCAAGGGCGACGAGGCAATGAGCTACACGCGGATGAAGGACAAGGTCAACGACGCGCTCAAGTCGCACTTCCGCCCCGAGTTCCTCAACCGCATCGACGAGGTCATCGTCTTCCACGAGCACAGCCGTGAGGCCGTGATGCAGATGGTCGATCTGATGACCAAGCGCCTCACCACCCAACTCGAGAGCCAGGGCCTCGGCATCGAGCTCACCCAGTCGGCGAAGGAGTGGTTGGCCGAGAAGGGCTACGACCCGCAGCTCGGCGCCCGCCCGCTGCGCCGGGCCATTCAGCGCCACGTGGAAGACACCCTCAGCGAGAAGATTCTGTACAAGGAGTTCCACGCCGGCGAGATCATCGTCGTCGACACCGAAGACGACCCCGAGCGTCCCGGCGAACTGCGCCTGAGCTTCCATTCCGTGGAGGGCTTCCAGCCACCTGCTGCGGTGGAGTTGGCGGCCACCGGCGCCGACGGCACCGACACCCCGGCACCGTCGGGCGACTGAACCCACCTGGAGCGCTCTCCGCGATGCGCCGTGTCTTCGCCGTGGTCGTCGCGGCCATGCTGCTGGCGGCATGCCGCGTCGACACCACGGTGACGGTGGAGGTGGAGGCCGACGGCTCGGGGGTCATCACCATCGAGGTCGTGGCCGATGCCGCCGTGGTCGCCCAAGCCCCCGGGCTGGCCGACGATCTGCGTCTCGATGATGCGGTTGCCGCGGGCTGGACTGTCGATGGGCCGACCGCCACCGACAGCGGCGGGCTCCGCGTGGTGGTCACCCGTTCGTTCGCGTCGGTGGACGAAGCAACTGCACTCCTCGGTTCGGTGAACGGCACTGGTGGGCCACTGCAGGGCATCACACTCACCCGATCGGTCACCGACAGCGAGGTGACCACCAGCCTCAACGGGTCGCTGCGGGTCGACGGAGGTCTCAACGCGTTCGCCGACCCCGACCTGCTTGCGGCCATCGGCGGCACGCCCTACGCCGACGACATCGCCGCAGCCGGCCTCACTCCGGCCGATGCGGTGACGTTCACGTTGGTGGCCGACCTGCCGGGTTCGCTGTCGCCCGACGCTGCCGGTTCGGTACCCACGTCGCTCACCTGGAGTGTGCCCATCGACGGCACCGCTGCCACGGTGAGCGCCACGTCGGTGGCCACGATCGGCGGCGAGGAGTCGTCGGTGTGGGGAACAGTCGCCACCATCGCGCTCATTGCGCTCATCGTCTGGTGTGTGTTGGCGGTGGCGTTCATCGCCTTCGTGGCCTCGGCCCGTCGCCGCAAGGCGCAACGGCGGGCCGGTCGAACACTGCGCTGAAGCGCCGGCCCGGCAGACGGCACTCTGTCCCACCCCTTCCGTATGGTGCGCATCATGGGTCGAGCACGAACGCTGTACCGCTGCACCGAGTGTGGCACCGAGTATCCGAAGTGGGCCGGGCAGTGCACTGCGTGCGATGCGTGGAACACTCTGGTCGACGAGGAGGTCGCTGCGCCGGGCGTGGTGGTGCCCGCTGCTTCCGGCGTCGCCCAGCCCATCGCCGAGATCGCAGCCGAGGTGCTCGCCCCGCACCCCACTGGCGTGGGCGAACTCGATCGGGTGTTGGGAGGCGGGGTGGTCGACGGGGCCGTCACCCTGCTCGGTGGCGAGCCGGGCATCGGCAAGAGCACCCTGCTGCTGCAGCTACTCGCCGGGTGGCCCACCCGCACCCTGTACGTCACAGGCGAGGAGAGCACCCAGCAGGTGCGCCTCCGGGCCGAACGACTCGGCGCTGTTCAGCCACACCTGTGGCTCCTCGCCGAGACGTCGCTCCCCCATGTGCTTGCAGCCATCGAGCAGGTGCAGCCGCGGCTGGTGGTCGTCGACAGCATCCAAACCATCGCCGACCCCGAGGTGCCCTCGGCCCCCGGCAGCGTCAGCCAGGTACGGTCCTGTGCGCATCGTCTGGTCGCGGAGGCCAAGCGCCGTGGCGTGCCGATGATCCTCGTCGGCCATGTCACCAAGGA
>DMQJ01000492.1:2361-2774 GCA_003455715.1 Acidimicrobiaceae bacterium
CCTCGTCGGCCATGTCACCAAGGAGGGTGGCCTCGCCGGTCCACGAGTGCTCGAGCACGTGGTCGACACGGTGCTGGCCTTCGAAGGCGACCGGCACCACGCACTGCGCCTGCTGCGGGCGGTGAAGCATCGCTTCGGCGCCACCGATGAACTGGGCGTCATGGAGATGGCCGCCGAGGGCTTACGTGGCGTTCCCGACGCCAGCCGGTTGTTCCTCTCCGATCGGCGCACGGGGGTGGCCGGCTCCACGGTGGTGGCGACGCTGGAGGGCCAGCGGCCGCTGTTGGTGGAGGTGCAGGCACTCACCAATCGGGTACCGCCCGGCGTTCCGCCGCGGCGCAGTGCTCAGGGCCTCGACGGTGGCCGACTGGCCCTGCTGCTTGCGGTTCTCGAACGCAGGGTCCGGCTGGAGG
>DMQJ01000492.1:2953-3295 GCA_003455715.1 Acidimicrobiaceae bacterium
CGGCCAGCACGAGGTGTTCGCATCAGCCGTCGGTGGGGTGCGCCTCACGGAACCAGGCGCCGACCTGGCGATGTGCCTGGCCGTGGTGAGTGCACTCTCCGATCGACCGATGCCGGCCGACCTGGTGGTGTTCGGTGAGGTCGGTCTGGCAGGCGAACTGCGCCAAGCGGCCCACGCCCCACGGCGCCTGGCCGAAGCCGCTCGAATGGGGTTCCGTCGGGCCATCGTTCCGGCCAACACCGGCGGCGGCGCAGCCGACGGCGACGCTGGCCTGACGGTGCACCGAGCGGGCACCCTCAGCGAGGCATGCGCCCTGGCGGGCCTACTCGGGTGCGCCCCCCC
>DMQJ01000545.1 GCA_003455715.1 Acidimicrobiaceae bacterium
TCTACGAGGTGAGGCTCCTCCTGCTGGCCGGGGTGAACGACGATGCCGACCTGCAGGAGGAGCCTCACCTCGTAGAGCAATCCGAGCTGCTGCAGGTGGCGAATGCTCGCTAGGACTTGGTCGTTGGGTTGGCCGGTCATCCGCCGGTGGATGTCGTCGTCGAGACACTTGAGGTCGATCATCGCCCCATGCATCACCGGTGCGAGGTCGTCCCACACGGACGTGTCGCACGCCCCGTTGGAGTCGACGAAGCACGTGAGCTGCGCGGTGGCCGGGTCGGTCTGCGCCGCGCGGAACAGAGCGTGGACGAAGTCGGGCTGTTGGGTGGCTTCCCCGCCCGACACCGTGATGCCACTGAGGAACGGTGCCGCTGAGCGGATGCGCGGCATGAGGTCGGTGACCGTGACGAGTCGATGGTCGCTGGCGGCGATGGTCTGCGGGTTGTGGCAGGCGATGCAGTCGAAGTTGCAGCCCTGGAGGAAGACGACGAAGCGGTTGCCGGGTCCGTCGACGTTGCTGAACGGGATGACGTCAGCGAGGCGCGCGCTCATAGCTGACCACTCGCTGCACCGCCCGGTGGGTGAGGTGGTACGCGTTCTCGCTACCTGCCGCGAGGTGGTCGCTGGTGTGGCGCACCGCAGTGTCGTGGGCAATCTTGGCCAGGTCGCTCTTGCGAACGAGGTAACCGGTGATACGCACGAACTCGTTGCTGTCGAGGTTGAACGTGAAGTCGCGCATGCCTTGGTAGAGCGCGCCCTTGATGATGTCGACCATCGCCCGCGGGTTCCGCACGGCCGTGTCGTCGACGTGGAAGATGTCGCTGATGCCGGCCGCGAAGTGGTGGTGATGCGGCGCACACGTGGTGATGTGCTGCAACAGGTCGGGTTCGTCGCCGACCGGAATGCGGGTTCCGGCCGTGACGTGGTCGTCGAGGTCGATACCGCCTTGGCTGTGCAGATAGCAGCGACCCTGCCCGCCTTCGCAGTAGGGCATCGGTCGGGCGGCCACCAGCTCGGCCACTCGTTCCACGACCCGGATGGCGAGCACATCGGCCTCGATGTCGTGGCCGTAGCGGCCAAGCCCGTCGCGGCCTTTGCCGTCGCGCTCCATCAGGATGTTGACGCATTCGGCGAGGCCGAAGATGCCGAACATGGCCGAGAACCGGTCGAGTTCGATGAGCCCTTCGGTGGCCAGCCAGTGGGTGTCGAAGAAGCCTTGCCCCTCCACCAGGCTGCGGATGCGTGCTTCGGCGAGCTCGGCGGTGAGCTCCACCCAGTGGGGTAGGGCGGCGGCGAGGAACTGTTCGCTGCGGCCGGAGAACCGCAGGGCGGCCTCCTTCAGGTTGAGCCGCACGAGCGTGTGCGCACCGCCACCGATCTTCAGGGAGTTGTAGCAACTCACGGCCGCGTAGCGTTCGCCGTGGTCGGCCACCATCATCGGGTGGTTGACGAAGTGTGGCTTGCCGGTTTCGAACACCGTGCGCACGCCGTCTTCGATGAGGTCGTCGGGCGTCACGCCAGGCTCCACCTTGAGCGTGATGTTGGGCACGGCCTGGCGCAGGCTGCGTTCCACGCGGAAGATGCTGCGGGTGATGCGACTGTCGTGCGGGCCGAGGTCGAGGTGGGCGAACGCGTCGGGCACCATGCGATCGATGCCGATCCAGAAGCGGCGCAACGTCCGGTCGAGTTCGTCGTCGGTCATCGTCGGCGGGACGAACCGCTCGAGAATCTTGTCGAGGTCGCCGAGGTACACCGGGTAGGTGGTGACGCTGGGGACGTGGGCGTACATGATCTGCAGAAAGGCGAGCGCATCGTCGAGGTCGGTGGGTGGCTCGAGCTCCAGGTACTGCAACCCGTTGCGCAGCGCCTTGTCGTAGTCGGGAAGGATGTAGCGGGCCGTGTAGGGAGCGTTGCCTTCGTACAGGTCGCAGATCACCCGCGCATCGAGCGCGGCCTGGGCCTCAGGGCTGAGATCGGGGTAGGGGATCGACTCGGTGGCCAGCGCGGCGAGCCGACGGACCTTCTGGTCGTAGGCCAAGGTGCCGTCCTGCACGATGTTGCGTGCTCGCCGGGTGAGTTCCTGCATCTCCACGGCAACAGCCTGGGGTGTGGCGGCCGTCGTCGGTAGGGTCCTAGGACACGGCTTCCCTGGCTCGCTGAACCATGGAGGATCCATGTACAAGCTGTCGTCGCTGCTCCGCGATGCAGGTGGCTCGAACCCCCGGTTGGCACTTGCCGCCGTGAGGATGCTGCAACGAGAGGTGGAGTGGCTGTTGGTCCGGGCTGTTCGGCTTGCCCGCCAGGACGGGTACGACTGGGGTCGTATCGGGCGCCTGCTGGGTGTCTCCCGCCAGGCCGCCCGGCAGCGGTTCGAACGGCTCGCACCCACTGTCGATGGTCCGTTGCCGCCACACATGCGTGGCCGCACCCTCATCGAGCGTGACGCGGCGGAACTGGCCGAGACGCGCGCCGATCTCGCCCGTCGCCGGGCCTTCGACAGTGACGATCCGGTCCTCTGGTAGCTGGTTGATTCGGCTCAGCGACAAGATGTGTTGCGCGTCGATGCAACGCATCTTGTCGCTGAAGCGAATCGGCGTGTGTCGCCGCCCCCCTCCCGGCGTCGCGGGGCTACCCGGATGCGACAGACTGGGTCGGTGGACTTGAACTCCCTGCGCGAGGCGGTACGGCCGCTGCTCCCCGCCACGGCTGAGTTGCGCGGTGCGTTCGAGGTACACGTCCCCTGCTCCGGTGAGTCTGGATTCGGAGCCAAGTCCGTTGTCGCGTGGAGTACCGACGAGGTGTTCGTTCTCACTGCCAGTAGCTGGTGGGGTGCCAAGCTCGAGGTGGTGGGTCGACTGCCGCTGACCGCTGCGATGATGCCGACGCCAGCACACAGGCCGCAGTGGGATGGAGAGTTCATCTTCATCGGCGGAGCGCTGTACCTGGTGCGGCGTCAGCATGCCGTGGAGGCCGATCGTTTCTCGAAGGCCTGGCGTTCTGCTGTGCAGGGGCAGGCGCAGCGCTCTCTATGACACCCCCGGCGTAGCCTGCTCGGCATGGCCGACCACCCGGTGCTCCACGGCTTTTCGCCGGCAGTGCGCGAGTGGTTCGGCGCGTCGTTCCCCGGGCCCACGCCGCCGCAGGTGCAGGGCTGGCCCGCCATCCGCAACGGCGATCACACGCTGGTGTGCGCCCCCACGGGTAGCGGCAAGACGCTCACGGCCTTCCTCAGCAGCATCGACCGGCTCGTCACCACGCCACCGCCCGACGCCAAGGCGCGCACCCGGGTGCTCTACATCAGCCCATTGCGGGCCCTGGCATTCGACGTCGAGAAGAACCTGCGATCGCCGCTGATGGGCATTCGTCTCGCCGCCGAGCGGCTCGATGTGCCGTTCCTCGAACCGACGGTGGCCATGCGCACCGGCGACACGAGCACCAAGGATCGAGCAGCGTTGGCCCGCCGCCCGGTCGACCTACTCATCACCACGCCCGAGAGCCTGTACCTCATGCTCACCAGCGAGGTGCGCAACACGCTGGTCAACGTCGACACGGTGATCATCGACGAGATCCACGCGATGGCCACCACAAAGCGCGGCGCTCACCTCATGCTCAGCCTCGAGCGGCTGGAGCAGGTCACGAAGCGTCCGCCCCAGCGCATCGGCCTCAGTGCCACCCAGCGTCCGCTGGAGGAGATCGCCCACTTCCTCGGTGGGCACGCGGCCGACGGCACCCGCCGCCCGGTCACCATCGTCGACGCCGGGGTGCGCAAGCCGATGGAAGTCGACGTCGTGGTCCCGGTGGAAGACATGGGCGCCATCGGCCAGGTCATCCCCGACACGCTGCAGAGCGGGCCAGCACACATGGCGCTCAACCCGCAGCGCACCAGCATCTGGCCGAGCATCTACCCACGCATCCTGCAGCAGGTGCTGGCCCATCGCAGCACCATCATCTTCTGCAACGGCCGCCGCCTCACCGAGCGCCTCGCCGCCCGACTCAACGAAGCTGCCGAGCAGGAGGGGGTGCAGGGCGAACTCGTCAAAGCGCACCACGGCTCGCTGGCCCGCGACCAGCGGGTGGTCATCGAAGACCAACTGAAGCGCGGCGAGTTGCGGGCGATTGTGGCCACCAGCAGCCTCGAGCTGGGTATCGACATGGGCGCGGTCGATTTGGTCATCCAAGTCGAGTCGCCAGGTGCGGTGTCGCGCGGCCTGCAGCGCATCGGTCGCGCCGGGCACAGCGTGGGTGAGCCGAGCAAGGGCACCATCTACCCCAAGCACCGTGGCGACCTGTTGGAAGCCGCGGTAGTGGCCAGGCGGATGAACGAGGGGCTCATCGAGACCAGCCGCTTCCTGCGCAACCCGCTCGACGTGCTGGCCCAGCAGATCGTCGCCCACGTGAGCATGCACCCCGACTGCACGGTGGACGACGTGGGACGGATGGTGCGCGGTGCTGCCTGCTTCGCCGAGCTCAGCGACGAACTGCTGCGCAACGTGCTCGACCTGCTGGCTGGCCGCTACCCGAGCGACGAGTTCAACGAGCTGCGCCCGCGCCTGGTGTGGGACCGCGTGAACGGCACCCTTCGGGCGCGCGACGGTGCCAAGCGGCTGGCCATCACCAGCGGCGGCACCATCCCCGACCGCGGCCTGTTCGGTGTGTTCCTGCCCGACGGCACCCGGGTGGGTGAGCTCGACGAAGAGATGGTGTACGAGAGCCGCCCCGGTGAGACGTTCCTGCTCGGGGCCAGCACCTGGCGCATCGAAGACATCACGTTCGAGCGGGTGGTGGTGTCGCCGGCGCCGGGCGAACCGGGGAAGATGCCGTTCTGGCACGGCGACCGCCCTGGCCGCCCGCTGGAGCTCGGCCGGGCGCTCGGGGCCTTCCAGCGCGAGATGCGCGCCCAACCGCGTGAGGGGGCGATCGGCAGCCTCATCAACGACTACGGGCTCGACGCGTTCGCCGCCACCAACGTGATGCTCTACCTCGA
>DMQJ01000009.1:0-246 GCA_003455715.1 Acidimicrobiaceae bacterium
GCGGCGATGTCGGCGCCGGTCTCTTGCACGATGGTGTTGATGGCCTTGCCGTTGGGCCCGATGCCCTCGCCTATCTTGTCCATCGGGATGGTGATGCGGATGATCTTCGGGGCGGTCTCGGCCACCTCGGGGCGAGCCTCGGCGAGGCAGGCGTTCATGTTGTCGAGGATGGCCAGGCGAGCTTCCTTGGCCTGGTCGAGCGCAGCAGCCAACACCTCGGCAGGGATGCCGTCGATCTTGGTGTCG
>DMQJ01000009.1:440-3862 GCA_003455715.1 Acidimicrobiaceae bacterium
GATCTTGATGTCCATCTGCAGCGAGGTGATGCCGTCGCTGGTGCCGGCCACCTTGAAGTCCATGTCGCCGAAGGCATCCTCGGCACCGAGGATGTCGGTGAGGGTGGTGTACTTGCCCTCGGCGAAGACGAGACCCATGGCGATACCGGCCACAGGCGCCTTCACCGGCACACCGGCGTCCATGAGCGCCAGTGAGCCTGAACACACCGAGGCCATCGAGGTGGAGCCATTGGAGGCCAGCACTTCGGCCACCAGGCGCAGCGTGTAGTTGAACTCGTCGAGGCCGGGCAGCACAGGCAGCAGCGCACGGGCGGCGAGCGCACCGTGGCCGATCTCGCGGCGCTTCGGCGAACCGACGCGGCCGGTTTCGCCGTTGGCCCACGGGGCCATGTTGTAGTGGAACAGGAAGTACTTGTTGGTCTCCGGCGACAGCGTGTCGAGCAGCTGGTTCATGCGCGGCATGGCCATGGTGCACACGTTCATCACCTGGGTCTCGCCACGCTGGAACAGGCCGGTGCCATGCGCCGTGGGCAGCACGCCCACTTCACTGCTGAGCGGCCGCAGGTCGCGCGGGCCGCGGCCGTCGATGCGCTTGCCCTCTTCCACGATGCGCTTGCGAACAGCCTTCTTGGTGAGGCTGCGCACGGCTTCGCGAATCTCGCGCTCGCGACCGGCAAACGTGCCGGGCTCGTCGGCGGTGCCCGCCAGCGCGAACACGGCCTTGTCGGCCGCGGCATCGGTGGCGGCATTGCGCTCGGCCTTGGCGGCAATGGTGATCGCTGCGGCGACGTCGGCACCCACAGCGGCCTCAGCTGCGGCGAACACGTCGTCGCCGTAGTCGTGGGCGACCGAGTAGCTCATCATCTTGATGGGGCCACGCGTGGCGATGACCGAGGCCACCAGCTGACGCTGCAGGGCGATGGAGTCCTTGATCCACACCTTGCTGGCCTCGAGGCCACGGGCGAGTGCGCCTTCGTCGACCTTCGGTGCGCCGTCGGCGTAGTAGCTGAAGCTCTTGGCCGTACCACCGGCCTCCACCATCATGATGGCGACGTCGCCGCTGTCGAGCTGGCGCCCTGCCACGACGAGCTCGAACGTGCTCTCGTCGCCTTCGGCGTAGGTGGGGTGGGGAATCCACTCACCGCTCTGCGTGTAGGCCACGCGCACGGCACCGATGGGGCCGTCGAACGGAATGCCACTGATCATCAGCGAGGCCGAGGCCGCGTTGATCGCGAGCACGTCGTGCGGGTTCTCCATGTCGGCGCCGAGGATGGTGAGCACCACCTGCACCTCGTTGCGGAAGCCGTCGGGGAAGGCAGGGCGCAGCGGGCGGTCGGTGAGGCGGCACGTGAGGATGGCGTCCTCGGTGGGACGGCCCTCACGACGGAAGAACGAACCGGGGATCTTGCCGGCCGCGTAAGCACGCTCTTCGACGTCGATGGTGAGGGGGAAGAAGTCGGTGCCGGGCCGCACGTCCTTGGCCGCGTTGGCCGTGGCGAGCACGGTGGTGCGACCGAGGGAGGCGACAACGGCGCCCTGGCTCTGTTGGGCCAGCTTGCCCGTCTCGAAGGACAGGGTCTTGTCGGTACCGGTGAGGGCACCCGACACTCGAATGGCGTCAGCCACGACGAGTCTCCTTTTCTGCCGGACGCGTTCTGACGCATCACGGCCACAAGAGCGGAGGCCCGGTTCCCAGTCGACAATGGCGGAGCTGCAACCAACCGAATCGGTTGGGAACCTCGCCACTCGCGACTGACAACCGAATCCAGAAAGTCCGCTCGGTTGATGTATGTCGGAACGCAACCCTACCAGGGAAAACGGCCGAACCCGCGGACCCAGGGGCCCGCGGGTTCGGTTGCGAGAAGGTCAGCGGTGCTCAGCGGCGCAGGCCGTTGGCCGCGACGATGGCGCGGTAGCGCTCGACGTCGATGTTCTTCACGTAGTCGAGCATGCGGCGACGACGACCAACGAGCTTCAGCAGACCACGACGGCTGTGGTGATCCTTGGCGTGGGTCTTGAAGTGCTCGGTGAGGTGGTTGATGCGAGCGGTGAGCAGCGCGATCTGCACTTCGGGCGAACCGGTGTCGGTGTCGCTCAGCTTGTGGGCCGCGATGATGTCGTTCTTGGGCTGCATGGAGATGCCTTCCTGGTGGTTGGAGGTCGCCTCGGCGGATGTACCGATGGCATCGCACCGGAGGGAAAGCCCCGATGGACGCCCACGATGCTAGCGAACGCACCACGGCGTTGCACCTGTCGCCCTCCTACACTCGGAGCCGATGAGCCGGATCGTCGTGCGCGACCTCAGCAAGTCGTACGGCGACCTCGCCGTCATCGACCCGCTGAACCTCGACATCGACAGCGGCGCGTTCGTGAGCATCATCGGCCCGTCGGGCTGCGGGAAGACCACGTTGATGAGGGTGGTTGCCGGCCTCGAACGCGCGTCGGCCGGTGTGGTGGAACTCGACGGCCAAGCACCCGAGCGCGCCCGCGCGGGCAAGCGCGTGGCCATGGTCCCCCAGCAACCGGGCTTGCTCCCCTGGCGCACGGTGGGCGACAACGCCCGCCTGTTGCTCGACGTCAATCGACGCGCCAACCCCGACGACCCGGCCGACGTCGGTGCCCTGTTGCGAGAAGTCGGACTTGACGGCTTCATCGATGCCTACCCGCACGAACTGTCGGGCGGGATGCAGCAGCGAGTGGCCCTCGTGCGGGCGCTGGCGTTGCACGCTCCCCTCTTGGTGATGGACGAACCGTTCGCGGCACTCGACGAAATCACCCGCTCGGAGATGCGCGGGCTGCTCAACCACCTGGTGGAGGGCAAGGGCGTCACTGTGGTGTTCATCACCCACAGCATCAGCGAAGCCGTTGCCCTCAGCGATCGGGTGTTGGTGAGCTCGCCACGGCCGGCGAGCATCATCGCGGACGTCGAGATCGATCTGCCGCGCCCGCGCCCGGCCGACGTCGAAGACCTCCCCAGGTTCGTCGAGCTCTGCGCCGAGGTCCGCCATGCGTTGCATGGAGGCATGCGATGAGCCGCCGAGCACTCGCCGCGGTGGTGGGCATCACCATCTTCCTCGGCGTTTGGGAAGCGTTCGTGCGCATCTTCAACGTTCGCAAGTTCGTGCTGCGCGCCCCGTCGGCGGCGCTTCGTCACCTGTGGAACACGCGCAGCACCTTCGGCGAGGCGGCGTGGGTGACGGTGCAGCACGCCACCATCGGCCTTGCCGCGGCGCTCCTCATCGGACTCGTCGTCGGTGCCGCGCTGGCAGCGAGCCCGTTCCTCGAGCACGCCACCCAGCCGGTGCTCACACTCGTGCAGGTGGCACCCTGGTTCGCTTACGTGAGCTCGGTGGTGCTGTGGCTCGGCTCGGGCACACCGCCCGCCATCTTCATGGTGGGGCTCGTCTGCCTGCCGGCCTTCG
>DMQJ01000009.1:4010-8940 GCA_003455715.1 Acidimicrobiaceae bacterium
CTGCCGGCCTTCGTGTTCGCCACCGTCGACGGGATGCGCAGCGTCGAGCCAGCAGCGGTGGAACTGTTCCAATCGGTCGACGCCGGGCGGTGGGAGATGCTGTGGCGGCTGCGGCTTCCGTCGGCCGCGCCGGTGCTGTTCACCACCGCCCGCTTCAACCTGGGTCTCGCGCTCGCAGCCGCCTACTTCGTGGAGGGCGCCAACTTCGCCAATGAAGGCATCGGCGCCATCGGGAAGCGGGCTGCAGCGACGGCTGCCGGGGCCGACACGCTGTGGGCGGCGGTGTTCGCCATGGCCATCCTCGGCGTCACCGGGCTGTTGCTGCTCTCGCTGCTACAGCGCACGGTGCTGCACTGGCATGCGGCGCAGCGCACCGTGCGAGCCTGATCGACACGGTGCGGCGGGCGTGCGGCCGATACCGTGCACCAGTGATGGCCGACTCCCTCGCCTCCAATCTCGCCGAGTTGCGCACACGCATCGACCAACTCGACGCCGCCCTCATCGCCATCGTGGCCGAGCGCCTTGCCGTGTGCCGCGAGGTCGCCGCCGTGAAGCAAGTGGCCGATGCTCCGGTCATCCAGCCTGCGCGGGTGCGCGACGTCGTCACGTCGCGTCGCGAGCAGGCCATCGCTGCAGGCGTCGATGCCGACTTCGCCGAGCAACTGTTTCGTGTGCTGCTCACCGAGACCCACCGCATCGAGGTCGCCGGGCACCGTCCCGACCCAGCTCCCGAGAAGCAGGCTGCTGGGGGCGGCGAGTCGGGCCTCGACACCGTCGCCAGCCGGGTGGATCATGTGGTGGTTGCCGTCGACGATCTGGCGGCCGCCACCGCCTCAATGGTGGGTCGCTTCGGCTTCCACGAAGTGTCGATGGCCGACCCCCGGCCTGGCATCAACGCAGTCGCCGCCGGCGGGGTCACCTTCGTGCTCGTCGGCCCTGAGGCGTCGCCTGCCGTGGCTCACTACCTGGCCACCCACGGCAGCGGGGTACAGCACGTGGCACTGGAGGTGCTCAACGCCGGCTACGCACGGGCCTGCCTGGCCGACAGCGGCACGCCGCTGCTCACCGACGTGGTGGTCGATGCCGACGGCCACGAGCAGTTCTTCGCTGCCGACGACCCCACCACTGGGCTGCAGCTCGGTTTCATCTCCCGCACCGGTCATCGTGTTGGCGTTGGGGCGGCGAATGTGCTCGCGCTCTTCGACGTACTCCACCAGTAGGCTCCACCAATCCGTCACCGAAGGATTTGCCGCATGCGCCGCCGTGTCCTCGCCATCGTCCTCACCAGCCTCGTGGCGCTGTCTGCCTGCACCGACGACTCCGGTCCGGCCGACAGCAGCAACACCAGCGAGGCCAGCACCCCCACCACCGAGGTGGTGCCCCCCGAACTCGAAGTCGTGGCGGGTGAGCCGTTCCCGGCCGATCGATGCGAGGCCAACCGCGCCGCCGGCACCATCGTGTATCTCTCGAGCTTCGACTTCGCCGCCACCGCCTCCATCGTCGACGTGCTCGTCGCCGACTCCAAGGGCTACTACGAAGAGTTGTGCCTCGACGTGGAGCTGCGCCCCAGCTTCTCCGTCGACAACTACCCGCAGATCGCCGCCAACGACGCCCAGTTCTCGTCCGGCGGCTCGTTCAGCGAAATGGTCGACTTCGCCGGCGCCAATGATGCCGGGTTCGTCGCGCTCGCCGTTGAGGGCCGCACTGGTATCGACGCGCTCATCACCAAGGAGGGCGAGGTCGCTTCGCTCGACGACATTCGCGGCCAGAAGATCGGGGTGAAGGGGGCCATCACCCCGTCGGTGAAGGCGATGCTTGCGGCCAACGGCTTGGTGGAGGGCGACGACTACGAGACGGTGCTGCTCGACGGGTTCGACCCCAACGTGCACATCGCCGTGCCCGACATCGTCGGCTTCCCCGGCTACAAGAGCAACGAGCCCCTGCAGCTGGAAGCGGCCGACGTGCCGTTCACGCTCTACGACCCGAGCGACTTCGACATTCCAGGCAGCTTCGGAGTCATCTACTCCAACACCACTTTCGTCGCCGAGCACCCCACCGCCGCCCAAGACTTCATGCGGGCCACCATGCGTGGCTTGGCCGACGCCATCGCCGACCCGGCCGAGGCTGCAGAGATTGCCGTCGAGGCCATCAACGCCGGCGACAACATCATGTTCCTCTCCCCCGAAAGCGAGACGGCTCGTTGGGCGGTGGAGGCAGCACTCGTCGGCGATGCCGTCGCCCCAGGAGCGCCGCTCGGGCTACCGCTGGTGGATCAGTTGTTGGCCGAAGTCACCGCGTACGCCGAGATCGGCCTGTTCAACGGTGAAGTGCCGCTCATCGACACCATGGTCGACCCGACGGTGCTCGCCGGTGTCTACGCCGACGACGGCACGCTCATCTGGCCAGCTGCCGCGGGCTGAACCGACCCGGGCGGGTCAGGCGCCCAGCACCGAGCGGGCGTGCTCGATGTCGGCTTGGAGTTGCGTGCGCAGCGCATCGATGCCGTCGAACTTGCGCTCGCTGCGAAGGAAGTGAGTGAACTGCACCCGCGCCGGCTCGCCGTAGAGGTCGCCGCTGAAGTCGAGCAGATGGGCTTCCAGCAGGCTGTGATCCGCGTGCTCGTAGAAGGTGGGACGGCGGCCGAGGTTGATGGCGCACTGGTGTCGGCTGCCATCGGGGCGTAGGTACCAACCCGCGTACACGCCGTCGGCCGGTAGGCAGATGGCGTTGGGAACCTCCACGTTGGCGGTGGGAAAGCCGAGCAGACGACCCCGCTGGTCGCCGGTGACCACACTGCCTCGCGCCTCGAACGGGTGGCCCAGCAGGCGAGCGGCGAGTTCCACCTGGCCCCCGGCCATCGCCCGGCGGATCGCCGTCGAGCTGATCGGCTCGTCGGGGCCATCAGTGCGCGGCAGCAGCGCCATCGGGTGCACGCTGAAGTCGCACTCGGCGCCGAGGGCGCGAAGCGTGTCGACATTCCCTTGGCGGCCACGACCGAAGTGGAAGTCGCTACCCACCACCACCGCGCTGGCTGACAGGCATTCCACCAGCACCCTGCGAGCGAAGTCGACCGGCGCCTCTTGGGACTGCTGCTCGTCGAAGTGCACCACGACGGTGGCATCGACGCCCGTGGCGGCAAGCAGTTCGATCTTCTGGTCGACGTCGGTGAGCAGCTTGGGAGCCGACTCGGGCCGCACCACTGAAGCGGGGTGACGATCGAAGGTGATGACGGCGGAGCGTGCCCCTTGCTCGTCGGCCCGGCGGCGCACTTCGGCGATGACGGCCCGATGCCCGAGGTGCACACCGTCGTAGGCCCCGATGGTGACCACCGTGCGCTCACCGGGCCACGGTGATGAAGACAGATCGGTGATGACGCGCACGGCCGGAAACGCTAGCGGCGAGCCGTCACCCGGCCACTACCACGGCGGGCTTGGCATCGGTTTCGCGAAATGCCTCGTACATCGCCAGCAGGGATCCGCCCGGGTCGAGCACTGCCCACGGGCCATTGCCCTCGAAGGTGTCGGCTCTGGGCAGCACCCGCCCCTGGCGCACCATCGCCGCCACTGGCTCACTGACCTGCACGGCCGGGTAGTCGCGCACAGCCTCGGGCAGGTCGATCAGGTCCACCTCGTCGGGCGCGGCGGCCTGCGCGACCGTGAAGCTGCCAACAGCGGTGCGACGCAGCGCTCGCAGATGCGCACCACCTCCGCACAGCCGCCCGAGGTCGTCGGCGAGGGTGCGGATGTAGGTGCCCTTCGAGCACCGCACCTCTGCCCGATACACCAGGGGGTCGTCGGTGGCCTCGATGTCGAACGCGTGAATGGTGACGGGGCGAGGTGCCCGCTCCACTTCCACCCCCTCGCGCGCCAACTCGTGGAGGCGCTTGCCATCGACCTTGAGGGCGCTCACCATTGGAGGCACCTGCATGATGGGGCCGGTGAGGTGATCGCGAACGGCCAACTTCACCGTTTCGGGCTGCAGGTCGCTCATGTCGAAGGTGGCGGTCACCACGCCTGCGGCGTCGAGCGTGTCGGTGGTGGTGCCGAACACGATCTCACCCGTGTAGGTCTTGCCGAGGTCGGTGAGGAACCGCAACACCCTGGTGGCACGGCCCACCCCCACCAACAGCACTCCGGTGGCGTCGGGGTCGAGCGTGCCGGCGTGGCCCACCTGCCGTTCCCCGAAGCGGCGCCGCAGCATGCCCACCACGTCGTGACTGGTGGCCCCAGCTGGCTTGTCGACGACGGCCAGCCCGTGGGTGGTGGGTGGCTTACGCCTGGCCATCGGGCGCTGTGTCTGCCTCGTGGTCGGCCTCGCTGGCCTCGACCTCTGGCTCCGGCGGGCGCTCGGGCAGGGTGGCCCGATCGTGCAGGATCTGCTCGATGCGCTCGGCCGCCCGGATGACCTCGTCGGGCTTGAAGCTGAGGATGGGCGTCTTCTTGGCCCTCACCTGCTTGCCAACGGCGCTCTGGATGCGCACCCGGTGTTGGCCGAGGGCGTCGATGATGTCGGCGTCGCCGTCTTCACCGAACAGCGAGTCGTAGTAGACGACGGCGCGGTTCATCTCCGGGTCGACGTCGATAGTGGTGATGGTGACGAGCGACAGGCGCTCGTCGTCGATACGGGTGAGTTCGTCGGCAATGACCTCACGCAACGACTCGCTGAGGCGAGCGGTGCGCGGGTAGCGGTGCTGCGACGGGGCTTGGGCGCGACGGGGGCGGCTCACTGCAACCACGTCCTTTCTTCTTCGAGTACCTGCACCTCGGGGAACGACCACACGAAGCGGCTCACTTCGTCGATGAGTTCGGTGGTGTGAGCCTGGCTGCTGCTCACGGCGGCGAACCCGAGGCTGGTGCGCTGCCACAACTGCTGATGATCGACCTCGGCGGCAGCGACACCGATGCGGCGCCGGGCGCCGTCGAGTATGGAG
>DMQJ01000009.1:9140-11456 GCA_003455715.1 Acidimicrobiaceae bacterium
GGGCGCCGTCGAGTATGGAGCGGAGCACGCCCCGCTTGTCTTTCAGCGAATGGGCGTGGCCGATGTGCAGATCCATCTGCAAGGCCAGAACGAACATGCCCGCCAAGCTACTGGCCTGCAGACAGAACCCGGGGCCGCTTTGCTGACCTGGCCTCCCTGGAGGCCGATCAATCGAAGTTGGGCCGGTCGCGCAGCGAACGCTTCAGTTCGGCCATGCCGCTGGTGGTGGCGATGATCTCCACGGCGTCCCACAGGCGCAGCGCAGCGTCGCCACGTGGGATGTTGGCGATGACGGGCCCGAAGAAGCTGGCCTCTCGGTCGGAGCCGGGGTGGAAGGTGATGATGGGCGTGCCCACGTCCTTGCCGGTGCGGGCAAAGGCTTCATCGGTGGATGCCTGCACGGCGGCGTCGTGGGCGTCGTTGTTGGCCTCGGCGGCGAGGGCCTGGTCGAGGCCAACGGCAGCCAGCATCTCGGCCATGAACGCAACCGGGTCGGCGTTGATCTCCGGGCGCCGCTGCTGTGGGTGGAACGCCTCTCCGAGCGCCGTGTAGAGCGCACCGACCGCTGCGTTGCCGTGCTGACGCTCGACCACGTCGGCCACCCGATGGGCGTACAGGCCCGCCATATGGGCCGCCCGATACGCGGGCGTGTACCAGTCGTCGGTGCGCGTCTCGTTGATGAACTTCAACGAGATCGGCTTCCACACCACCTCGTAGTTGCGAAGCCCCTGCACCTCCACCACCCAACGGGAGGTGATCCAGGCCCAAGGGCACACCGGGTCGTAGTAGAACTCGAGATCGGCCATGCGCCGACCCTATCGGGCTTCAGACGCGGGCGATCTCGCGCTCTTCGTAGGTCTCGATGATGTCGCCCTGCTTGAGGTCTTGGAAGTCGGTGAGACCGATGCCGCACTCGAAGCCCTCGCGCACTTCGCGGGCGTCTTCCTTGAACCGCTTGAGCGACTGGATGGCACCCTTCCAGATGATGGTGCCGTCGCGCAGGAAGCGCACCTTCGAGCCTCGGGTGATGGTGCCGCTGAGCACCATGCAACCGGCGATGCCGCCGACGCGGGGCACACGGAACACTTCGCGCACCTCGGCCTCGCCGGTGACCACCTCTTCGAACTCGGGAGCGAGCATGCCCACCATGGCCCGCTCGATGTCTTCGAGCAGCTTGTAGATGATCTCGTAGGTACGGATCTCCACACCTTCGCTACCGGCCATCTCGCGCGCCTTGCGGTCGGGCCGCACATTGAAACCGATGAGCGTGGCGTTGGTGGTGGCCGCCAACGAGATGTCGTTCTCGGTGATGGCACCCACGGCACGGTGCACGAAGGCCAGCTTCACTTCGTCGCGCTCCAGGCGGCGCAACGACTCGGTGACGGCCTCGAGCGAACCCTGCACATCGGCCTTGAGCACGAGGTTGAGGGTGGCCACTTCGCCGGCCTGAATCTGGCTGAAGATGTCTTCGAGCTTGACGCCCTTCTGCACTCGGGCGTCACCACGCTGCGCCTTCAGGCGCTGACGCTGCTCGCGGGCCTCGGCCACGGTGCGGGCCGTCTTCTCGGTCTCCGACGAGCGGAACTCGTCGCCAGCGTTGGGCACGCTCTGCAGACCGAGCACCTGCACCGGGGTGCTGGGGCCAGCGGTCTTCACCTGCTCGCCCCTGTCGTTGATCATGGCGCGAACACGGCCCCAGGCCGCGCCGGCGACGATGGGGTCGCCCACCTTCAACTCGCCCTTATCGACGAGGATGGTGGCAACCGGGCCACGACCGATGTCGAGGTTGGCTTCCAGCACGACACCCTTGGCACGGCCCGTGGGGTTGGCGGTGAGCTCTTCGATCTCGGCTACGGCGGCCAACTGCTCGAGCAGATCGTCGACACCGAGGTTCTGCTGTGCCGCCATCTCGACGACAATGGTGTCGCCGCCCCAGCTCTCGGCCACGAGCCCGTGCTCCGACAACTCAGCCAGCACGCGTTGCGGGTCGGCGTTCTCCTTGTCGATCTTGTTGAGCGCCACCACGATGGGTACCTCGGCGGCCTTGGCGTGGTTGATGGCCTCGATGGTCTGCGGCATCACGCCGTCGTCGGCTGCCACCATGAGCACCACGATGTCGGTGACCTGCGCACCACGGGCACGCATCTGGGTGAATGCGGCGTGGCCCGGCGTATCGAGGAAGGTGATCTGGCGACCGTCGACATCGACCTTGTAGGCACCGATGTGCTGGGTGATGCCACCCGCCTCACCGGCCACAACGTTCGCGTTGCGGATCTTGTCGAGCAGCGTGGTCTTGCCATGGTCGACGTGGCCCAT
>DMQJ01000009.1:11740-12000 GCA_003455715.1 Acidimicrobiaceae bacterium
TCGTCGTCGTCGTCGCTGTCGTCGAACAGCGCCTGCAACTCCAACTCTTCTTGCTGACCGGGCTCGACCAACAGCAGTTCGGCGCCCACCTCGAGCGCGAACAACTCCATCTGCTCATCGGTGAGGGTCATCGTGGCGGTGACCATCTCGCCGTTCTGCAGCAGGAAGCGGATGACGTCGGCAGCGGTGCGGTTGAGCTTGGGGGCGAACTCCTGTGCCGACACACCGCGCTCGACGATGATGGTGCCTTCGGGCACCGG
>DMQJ01000099.1:0-1143 GCA_003455715.1 Acidimicrobiaceae bacterium
CTGTCGGCGCGGTAGTTGCGCAGGAAGTAGTAGTGCGCCGAGTGCTCGCCGCCGAACACCGCGCCGGTCTCGAGCATGCGCTGCTTGATGAAACTGTGGCCCACCTTGGTGCGCACGGGCACGCCACCGTGTTCGCGAACCACTTCGGGCACGGCGCGCGAGCAGATGAGGTTGTGCAGGATGGTGGCACCCGGGTGTGCTCGCAGCACACCGGCGGCCAAGAGCGCCGTGGTGGTTGACCCGCTCAGCCCTCGTCCCGCCTCATCGACCACGAAGACGCGATCGGCATCGCCATCGAACGCCAGCCCCACGTCGAAACCACCTGCCACCACCCGCGCCTGGAGATCGCGCTGGTTGGCCGGCTGCAGCGGATCGGCGGGGTGGTTGGGAAATGTGCCGTCGAGTTCGGCGAACATCACTTCGAGGGTTATCTGCGGGAGGCGTTCGAACACCGCCGGCACCACCAGGCCGCCCATGCCGTTGGCCGTGTCGGCCACCACTCGCATCGGTCGGATGCTGGCGGGGTCGACGAACGACACCACATGGTCGGCAAAGGCAGCGAGCAGATTGCGACTGCTCCTCGAACCCGGTGTCGCGGCCGGCAACGGCCCGTTGCCCGTCAACACCTCGGCGGCGGTGGCCTTCACCACCTCCAGCCCAGAACCCTCACCCACTGCACGAGCGCCGCTGAGGCAGAACTTCACCCCGTTGTACTGCGCCGGGTTGTGCGATGCCGTGAACATGGCGCCCGGCGCATCGAGTGTGCCGGCCGCGTAGTACATGAGGTCGGTGCTGGCCAGCCCGAGGTCGACCACGTCGACCCCCTGCTCGTTCGCGCCCCGGGTGAAGGCGTCGACCAACTCGGGCCCCGACGGGCGCATGTCGCGTGCGACGAGCATGCGAGACGCACCGCAGAAGCGGGCGAAGGCAACGCCGAGCGCGTGGGCGACATCGGCGTTGAGTTGGTCGGGGACGGTGCCACGTACGTCGTACGCCTTGACGATGGCGTCGAGCACGCGGGGATCGGTGGAAGACATGCGGCCTTACACGCTATCGGGGCGCGCCCAGCCGCCATCGTCCCGCTCCGCTGGCTCCTCGGCGAGACCTGGCTCTGGCGCTGGCTCCGGCTCCGGCTCCGGCTCC
>DMQJ01000099.1:1396-3985 GCA_003455715.1 Acidimicrobiaceae bacterium
TCCGGCTCCGGCTCCGGCTCCGGCGTTGGATCTGGCTCCGGTGCTGGTTCCGCCGCTGACGCCGGCGCTGACCCTGGATCGTCATCGTCCCAGTCGCGCCACTCGTCCTCGGTGACCATGCTCGACCCCTGCCATGCCCTGACGGGCGCCCCGACAGGCATGAACGGATGCGGCGACGCGTGCTGCACGTCGCCCTTCCGACGGAAGAACACCACCAGCCCGATACCCACGAACGTGAGGAACCAAGCGATGTAGTCGATCGTGGCGGCCTTGTACTCCATGCGCACCGAGGTCTCCCGCGGGATGACCACCATGAAGTTGGGGGCGACGTGGTACGGGCCATCGGCGCCTTCGACGGTCCAGTTGGGGAAGTAGCTCACCTTCACCAACACCGGCACGCCAACCTGCGACACGTCGAAGGAGATGGTGCCGTTGCCCATTTCGTAGTTGGAAACCGTGATCTCGGGTAGCTCGACGACCTCGATGGGGTCGACCGGCACGACGATGTCGACCTTGCGCGAATGGTCGGACATGTCGCCGCCCTCGTTGCGCGTCTGGTCGACCTCCACGTCGATGCGCTGCCACTCGGCAGGTCCGTTGTGCGCCGGCAGCGCGGCCCACTCGGTGGGGTTCTGGAACCAGCTGGTGCCTACCTCCAGGTACTGCTCGCGGTCGTCGCCTTCACTGGCATGGTCGTTGAGCACCACGGGTTGCACCCGCAGCGGCACCACCACGTCGCTGTTGGCCACCTCGTACACACGCCATGGCCCTTCCTCTGCAACGAGGGTGAGGTCGGGGTGGGCGTTGGCTTCGTTGCGCGCCGCCTCGGTGAACACCATCAGGTAGCGAATGCCCATCTTCTGCAGCATGGGCACGCCGATGTCGGCGTCGTTGTTGGTGTAGCGCAGCTGGCGCACCGGGTTGGAGCTCTGTTGGCTCACGGCTGCCGCGGCGATGAAGTGGTACGGCGTGGTGCCCGAGGTCTCGAAGAACAACCCCTCCGAACTGGTGATGCAGCCATCGGTCCAGTGCGGCAGCAGCATCAGCGCCATCGTGGTGCCATAGAAGCCCGTGTCGCCGTTGTTCTCCCACATCGCCCGACCGCACCCGCGATCGTCTCCCAACTCGTCCATCTTGAGCACGAGGCGCCGATACTCGGGGTAGTACGGCCGGCCTTCATACCCGTTGTAGTTGTAGGCGGGCCAGGCGTCGCTGAGTGCGTCCTTGGCGGTGGGCGTGAGGCTGACGGGGTACCAGTCGCCAATACCCCAGCTGTAGACCCAATCACCGTTGTGCTGCCGCAGCTTGGCCCCAGGTACCTCCTGGAACAAGAACAGCTGGCCGACCAACACCGACACACCCACCACCCCGGCCGTCACCAGGCCGGTCACCCACTCGTCGCGACCCGACAACTCGCGCTTGCGTACACCGCTGACGATGAACCGGGCGGTCTCGACGATGCCGACCATCATCAACATCAGCCGTAGCAGATACATGAACGGCAGCAGCCGCGGGTTCCACAGCAGGCCGACGACCGGCAGGCTGTTCTTGCCCGCGTATGTCGCAGCCATGAGGGCGATGACGGCAATGCCGAGGAACGCGCCGTTGAGGTGGCGTTTCACCACGCACGCCACGAACCCGATGATGGCGAAGGTGACCACCAACAGGTCGAGGAAGGTGGTCCACGGGAAGAACATGTCCCAGAAGCTGTCGTTGGCTCCGTCGGGCCGACCCTTGTACTTCATGTCGGTCATGAAGTGGGTGTTCCAGAAGAACGGCAGGAACCAGAACATGGTGAGGAGCGCCGTCGGGATGAGGGTGGTCCACGAGTAGGTGAACCTCGTTCGGTCCATCCAGATGAGGGCCATGATGACGAGCAGGAACGGCCACACCAGATACACCAAGCCGTGCGACAGCATCGCCAGCGCGATGATGATGGCCGTCTTGGCTCGATGCTTCCCAGTCTCCAGCCCGCGGGCGAACAGACCGAGACCGAGCATGCCCAGCGACAGCGAAATGGAGAACGAGAACTCGCCCGCCATCGTGCTCTTCACGTTGCCGCCGTAGATGCTGAAGCTCTCGTCGAAGAGGAACAGCATCGATGCCAGCGCCATCAGTTCGGGCATCGGGTAGCGGAAGCGAGCCAGCCGACCGAACGCCCAGCAGCAGAACGGCAGTGCGAACAGGCCGAGCACCGTGACGATCTTGAAGGCGACGCCGTACGGCAGCACCACATTGAGCAGCACGATGAGTAGCGCTGGGGGCACCATGTAGAACTTGTAGAGCGGGAATCCGTTGTACCACGAGTCGCTCCAGCCGCTGAGCTGGAAGCTGCCCAGGAGGTTGTCGCGTAGCTCGGCTGGGCCCAGCACGTGGGCACCCATGTCGCCACCGGTCGGGGTGTTGTCGGCGAACACCAAGTTGAGGTGCACGACCTTCATCATCACCACGGTGCACACGGTGAGGATGATGCTGGCCGTGAGGAACTGCACGGTGCGCTCGTTGGTCCACGGCCGGTGCAGCCACTCGGTTGGTCGGCGGACGATACGCCGCCCGACGCGCGTCAGCAGCGGTGTCCGGGCCGGCACG
>DMQJ01000127.1 GCA_003455715.1 Acidimicrobiaceae bacterium
CGTGATTCGGGCGTCAGCCCCCACCGCGGTGAACGTGGGTGCTTTGTCCTCGTGAAACACAATCCCGTACTCAGCTCGCCACGTGGGCGAAGCCAACTCGAAACGAATCGGACCCGCATCCTCGTTGGAGCACAACCTGAGCTCGACCTCGAATAGAGGGTAGGACTGTCCGTTGAGTGAGACCGACCTTGACTCACTGAGGGTTCCCGTGAGGTGATACGGCCACTCAATAGCCAGCGGTACGAGCGCCGGCCGTTCGGTAGCTGGCACTGGAATGAGAAAGCCGCTCATGACGGACTCCAGCGTGATCGCCTCGTTCGTGACGACAGGACCGATCTGCTTGGCCCAGGTCACCCAGTCGTGAATGTCCTCCGCAACCTGGTGGCTCCAAACACGGCCCTTTCGCGATGCGCCGATTGAGACGCTTCGCCCAGCGCTGTAGCCGTGGGCGAAGATATTTGTCTTCACCTTGCTGCCAGCCTCTGCGCCGAAGCCCTCGATCACGTCCTGACCGGTGTGCATCGAGAACCGGCGAGTGCGACTTACTACGTCAAGGAGACCGACGTTCGTGGGCACACGTCGATCGATGCCCGCAAGCACCCGGTACACCTTGTCACCCCTCAGGATCTCGACGTCATCGCCTCCGATCGCCTTGGCTAGGTCCTCGTGAAGTAGATCGTTGTTGGAGCTGTTGATGTAGAGAAACCCCTTCTCGGTGTCGCAGTGGACGACGTACAGATGGTGGATGACCTCCGAGAAGCCGGCAAACTCTGCCCATGGGACGGGAAGCGGCTCTGCGGTGACGAACCACACCACCTTGTCATGGTCGTTGATACCGATGGTGGTCGTCAGTAGCTCATCCTCGAAGAGGTCGTAGACCGTCGAGGGGTTCCATTCAAGGTTGGCCGATCGATAGATCACCGTGCTCATCTTCGGCCTGATGCTGCGCATCGCCAGTTCTTCCGGCCGGCTGCCGAATCCCTGCTCGAAGTCCGACCGCTCCTTCTCGCGACCAACTGCGCGCTCGGTCAGATCTTCGATCACAGCGTTCCAATCAGCGTCCTGCCCGTACAGCTGTCGCAAGCGATCGTCGATGCCGGACACCTGCCGCGGGACGAACGCTGATGCCTCGCCCAGCGTGTCTCCACCAACTCGCGTAAATCGCCCGACGAACTGCAGCGTTACCGCAAGGCTCTTGTGGGGGTCGTGTATGGCCGCGACCTTCAGCTCAGGCAGATCGAATCCCTCCCCGAGCATGTCGACACAGACGACCGCGCGACTGGTACGGCCCACCACCTTTTCGAGTCCCTCGCGCTGCGCCGTGGCCGAGAGCTTGCTGTCGAGGCGGATCGGCTCAAGGTCCGGGGCTAGTTCCTCGTAGTACTTGATCACGTCCTGCGCACGGCTGATGGTCTGCACCCTTGCCATCAGCACATGATCCAAGCCGGCCGCGAGGTCTTCTCGGAGTTGGGCAAGCGCTGCTACTGCGACGGCACGATCAGGGTCTGCCAGGTCGACGATGGAGTGGTAGTTGATACGTGCGAAGTAACCGTTCTGCTGCGCGAGCCTCAAGGGGTACGCGTACGCCACGCGACCGTTGAGGTGCTTGCCGTCTTCCCGGTATGGCGTTGCGGTGAACTGAATTAGTTCCTTCTTGCTGAACAGCTCGGCGACTGACCGCCAGGTGCTGGCAGCGACGTGATGTGCTTCGTCTATGTAGAGCCGGTCGCAGAGTTCCACGAGCCGAGTGCGCGCCGCAGGGGTGAATCCCAACAGAGACTGCGGTGTTGCCACGACGACGTTGGAGCGTCCGACCAGATCGTCAACCTCTGCGACCGAGGTCAAGGAGGACTTCACAACGGCCACAACAGGACACCTGAAGCCCCCGCTCACTGCGCCCACGACGGGTAGAACCCCCAGAGTGACAAACTTCTTGGCTATCTGCGACCGCAGCGCATCGGACGGGACGATGACCAGAGTACGGGCGGGCTTGTGGGCGTGGGCCGCGAGCATCGTTTCGGTCTTGCCCGTACCTGTCGGCATCACGATCGTGATGGGATCAGAGCTCTCCATCGATCGATGCGCCAGGATCGCGTGAAGGGCGCCGAGCTGCGGACTACGAAGACCGGGAGCGTCTTCCGTCCCGGCGACGAACGCGAACTTGCCTTCGAGCGCTGCCTGGGCCGCCTCGGCACTGAGCGGCGTGTCGCCGTGTGCCCCCGGCCCCTCGCGCAGGAACCACAGTCGGTTCTTTCCAACCACAAGCCTCTTGATCGGGTCCATCTAGACGCCTCCGATCCAGGGGGCGCGTAGACGCAAGATGATCCGCGGCGCCTCAGAAGGAGTGCGGCACCTTGCCTCGGCGATGATGCGCCGGCGGCCGTCGATCGGGTCGAGACCGGCCGACACTCGCAGCTGCCACACGCCCGGCGAATGCTCACGCTTCGTACCCATAACCGCAGAGTGTGGACACCGGTGGGGACAAACGCAAGAGGCCCGACCCGGCTTTCGCCGAATCGGGCCTCTACGCTGATGTACCGGGTGGAGGTGAGGGGAATTGAACCCCTGGCCTCCGTTGGACGGCTGATGCTGCGCAGGAGATCCTGAACGAACCTGTGGGCGGGGGAAGCTCACCGCTCAGACGCTAGCGATAACCCGCAGAGTGCTGCCGTAGGTGTCATGCAGGTATCTTTCGGTTGCACCGAGGACCTCCGCCATCTCGGGGCTCAGCGCAGCTCTTGACATGCCAGGCTGAACGATTGCGATCGTCACGCGTGGCCGCAGATATCTCGCCTGATTGATGATCGACGTCAACGCATCGGAGTCGCCGACGATGAAACCGTTCTTGCCGGCCTCTTGCCTCTTCTTCTCCCGGCGCAGCAACTTCCCGATCACCAGCTCGATGATCGATCTGGCGCGGTGGCTCTTGAGCGCCTGTCCACAGACCTCGTAAATGTCTTTCAGCCTCGCGCCGGGTGTGTCCTCGCTGGAGTACTTGCAGTGGACCATCAAGACATGAAGCTCATCGTCAGCTCGCCGAAGTAGGACGACGTCAGCCATCTCGCCGGCGCCATCGTCGTCGATAACAACTTCCCAGTCCTCCTCCGCAACCATCGTCTCGATGGTTCGGTACTGGACGGTGCTAGGGGTCCGATCTGGACCTTGCGACTCCTTCCTGATGTCGATTCCGGTCCAGTCGAACGCCTCGATCGCGTCCTGCGGATAGAGGACAGCCTCCCTGTCTGGCTTCGTGATGTAGCCGTCGGCTGTCAGTACCGCTTCCTGATCGAAGAAGATCAGGACACCATGGTCTGAAAGGAACTCGGCAACGCCGAACTCTCCCTTTGGCAC
>DMQJ01000522.1 GCA_003455715.1 Acidimicrobiaceae bacterium
AGCGCTTGGCCAGGTCCCATCTCTGGCCCCACCTGAACTGGACAGATCGGCGCGCCGGAATGGCGCGCTGGGCGGAGGTGTGTCGTCTGCACACCAGGGAACCCACCCCGCCCGAGTCAAACGCGCGACAACTTGGTCGATGGACCTGGCTTCCGGACCGCGGCGGGCTGGTGAATGGTCCCCGCAGTCCGAGGACTGCACTCCGATCGAGTTGGCTGAGCATCGTCGCTCTTCCCCCATCCCGACCGCCGCGAGAGCGACAGCTGAGAACAGATAGTACTGCTCAAAACTGCGACCGCAAGAAAATCCCTGAACAGGTACTTCTTCGTTCTTGACGCCTTCGCCTATGGTGGTCCGGATGACCTACGCCGCAGATGGGCAGCGGCGACGGGGTCGCCCGCCGCGTCTCAGCCGCGACCACATCGTCGATGCTGCCTGCGAACTCCGAATCGAGAACCTCACGATGGCCGCCGTGGCCGAGCGCCTCGGCGTCACTCACCAGTCCCTCTACGGCTGGGTGCAGGACCGTGATGAATTGATCGACCTGGTCTCGGACCGCCTCATCGGACGGATCGAGATCCTCCCGCCAGCCGACCCGGCGGATTGGCGCGACTCCCTTCGGTCCTACGCCAACGGCCTTCGTCGCCTCGCCGAAGAGACGCCAGGATTCGCCACCGCTGGCCTCGGCCGCTTCCGGACGCTCGACGGGTTCGAGAAGGTCAACCACGACGTCCTGCGAGTGCTCACCGACGTCGGGTTCGAACCGCCGATGGCTCAGCGCATCTACGACTCCCTGAACTCGCTGCTCCTTGGTTGGCTCGCCCGGGAGGAGTCACTGATCGCTGTCCGTCAACGGTTGTCGACAGGATCATCGGGAACTTCCGGGCGCCTGATCACCGACCTGGCGGCAGCCGAGCTTCGAGCTCCAGCGGACGAGCGATTCGAGTTCCTCATTCACTCGTTCCTTGCTGGCATGCCCGACCCCTTGCCCACGCGCCTTGCACCAGCCGGCGGGGTCGTCATCGACATCCGGGATGACCTCGTCGGACAGGCCATCGGGGTCGAGTAAGGCGCGCAGTCTCTACAGTTGGAGCGACGGCAACGAGTCCACGATCTCGAGCGTGCGTATCGAGACGGTCACGACGCGTCCTACGAGGTCGAGGATGTACGTCGGATCATCGTGTTCGATCGCCCAGTCGTTCGGGTCGTTGACGATGCCCGACGCTTTGTCGGTGCGAACACGCCACGCGTCCATGACCCACCCGATCGCCGATCGTGAGCCGAGTTCGTAGTCGTAGGCGCGCTCGGGAATGTCGCAGATCGTGATCCAGTCGTTGTAAACGATGCGGGTTCGGTCATCGACCTTCTGTCCGGTGGCCGGGTCCGTCACCTTCGGGTGCTTCATCTTCAGCACGCGATAGGCGTCGGGGTGATCATCTCGGAATCCCGACGCATGGACCCTTGTCAAGCCTGGCCATGGGTCGATGCTCTCGTAGTCGGTGTGGAGAGTCGCGAGCTCCCGGCCAGCTGTAGCGAACGCCCAGAAGTCCGCGGAGGTCGACACCTGAGGGATGCGCGGCAAAGACTTCTTGAGGTCCGCGGCAAACGCGTGCCGATAGTCGGGAGCATGGAGAACGCCGTACACGTAGAAGAAGATGTCATCCTTCTCGATGGCGGAATCGATCATCCGAAATCGAGTCGCAGCGAGATCGGTGACGTTGTGCCGCGGTCCCGCCGTGTGCGTACCAGTCGAGAACAGGTTCGGCTCAGTGTCGCCGTCGCCATCGCTGCGGTCGAAGAAGTGCAAAGGCACGCAGACTGTTCCATCTGGCCAGATGTGGAGGTCCGGAACGTCGCGGACTGCAAGGGCGGCGAACCCGGATCTAGCCCCTGTCGTAGTCACGGCGACAGTGAGGTTCGTTGAATCGGCCTCGGGAAGGATGCGGGGAACCAATGCCGCCCGGGCGTTGAGCTGTCGGCCGGCCTCTGACCACCGGCGGTGGAATGGTCGATACGTGGCGACCCTTACATCGCGATCGGCGCTCGTGTACCGAAGACCTCGAGCTACGTGGCCGAAGGCTTTATCGTTCCAGCTGAACTTCGTCGGATCCTTATCGACGTGTGCTGCGGCGAGCTTGGTGCGAGTCGCCGGCGAGGCTGCGGCACCCTGTTGTGTAGCAACGAACGAGTCTGTTGCAGCGTTGTACGCAGCGATCATGCGTTCCACGTTGGCGTCCAGCGCTCGTCGGCTGCTGTTGTAGTTCCATGCATCGCGTCCGCTCGCCAGCCCGAGCGTACGGATAGCGAAGATCGACTCTTCTGATTCGTCGTGCAGCGGTGCGTGCTGCGTGAAAGAGGCTGTGCGCTGGTTGATCCAGTCGCCCGATTCATTCGGACTGACGTGAGCCCACTTCACGTCACCGAGCATGGGCGGTCGTCCGTCTCGGGCGGGCATGGCATCCGCGATGATCCGCAACTTCTCGTCGCGCGAGAGCGAATCTCCGATGTCGAGGTACTGAACCTGTCCGCCGTCAGTCGGGACAGCGGTCGGCTTCCGCACCAGGAGCAGGATCGCTGCGCCGGCCTGGCTGCCGGCATCGAAGATCTTGCCGCCTTCTCGTCTCCAGTCACCCTCACGCTGGTTGCCGCGCAGATTGAAGACGTAGACGTAGTGAAACTCCGACGCCAGCGCAAGCCGGACGCCGTCAAGGGACGCAGAGTCGATGTACCCGCTGTTAGTCACGAAGGCGACGACGCCCCCATGTGCCGACATCTTGACTCGGTCAGTCGCCCACCGGATGGCTCGCACGTATGAGTCATATAGCTTCCGTTTGAGGGTGGCCGTTGAGAGCGCGCCGTACGTTGCCGCGATCGACTCATCGAGTGTTGGGTAGCTCAGATTGGCGTTTCCGTCGTTCGCGCTCTCTTGGCCGCCCGAATACGGGGGGTTACCGAAGACGACGCGGATACTCAAGCCCTTCTGGCGCTCGGCGCGGGCATTGTTGATCGGAAAGACGTCCCAGGTGCCACTTCCGTCGCCTCCCTCGCCCAGTTGGAAGGTGTCGGTCAGGACGATGCCTGGGAAGGGCTGGTAGCCAGAGTCGAGACCTTCGAGCCGGGCACGTTCTTGGCGATAGGTGGTCTCGATGTTGATCGCTGCGATGTAGTACGCCAGGAGAAGCAGTTCGTTGGCGTGCAGTTCGTTGGTGAACTTGCGCTCCAGATCGTTCGGGCGGATGAACCCGGACTGCAGGAGGCGGGTGACAAACGTGCCGGTGCCGGTGAACGGATCGAGCACGTGCACCCCCTCGTCGGAGAGGCTGGCGCCGTCGAAGTGCTCGGCGAGCGCTGCTTCGGTCGCTCGGATGATGAAGTCGACAACCTCGATGGGGGTGTAGACGATTCCGAGTGAGTCGGCGACGCGTGGGAAGGCGATCTTGAAGAAGCGGCCGTAGAGGTCCTTGATGATGCGTTGGCGTGCTTCGCCGTCGTCGGGGTGGATGCCCTCGACGCGCCGTCGGACCGAGGCATAGAAGTCTTCCAGCTTCTCGGTCTCGGTCTCGAGGCTGTGCTCATCGAGAACGGACACGATGGCCGACATCGCTTGTGAGACGGGGTTGGCGGCGGCGAACGCATCGTCTCCGAACAACGCCTCGAAGATGGGGCGTGTGATCAGGTGCTGGGACACCATTGACACAGCGTCGTCGCGACTGATGCTGTTGTTCAGTGTTGCGTGGAGTTCGCCGAGGAATTCGTCGAACGCTGATGCCGCGGCGGGGCTGTTGTCGAGGATGGTGGTGATGCGCGTTTCGTGCCGGGCGGCGATGGCGGCGACGTCTCGCGCCCAGTCCTCCCAGTAGGTGCGGGTTCCGACCTTCTGGACGATCTTCGTGTAGATCGCGCCGGTCCACTCCTCGTACTCGAAGAGGCGGCCTTGGAGTTCGTCGGGCGTCTTCGGCGTGTCGATGTCGACGGGGATGACCTTGATCGGGTCGTCGGGTCCTGAGCCGGGTTTGGTCGATCCGAGGGCGATGCGGTTGATGTAGGCGTTGAAGCGTTCGTCGTGCGCCCGCAGGGCTTGGAGGACTTCCCAGACGGCGTCGTAGTCGCGGTTCTGATCGAGCGCCGTCGCTGGGTCGAGCCCGGCGGTGATGGCAACCGGGAGGATGACGTAGCCGAGCTGTTTGCCGGGTGGCTTTCGCATGACGCGGCCGACTGCCTGGACGATGTCGATCTTGGAACGTCGGGGCGTGAGGAACATCACGGCGTCGAGGGCGGGGACGTCGACGCCTTCGGTGAGGCACTTGGCGTTGGTGAGCACCCGGCACTCGCCGTCGGGTGGCGTCTCTTTGAGCCAGCGGATGTCGGCCCGACGACTGCTGATCTTGCTGGTGCCGTCGACATGGCGTGTCGGCACGGCGAGCCGGGTGGTGTCTTCGCCTTGCGGGCCGGCCTCGAGCTGGTCGAAGTAGGACTCGGCCACTTGTTCGAACTGCTCGGCGAATCTCTCCGACTCGGCGATCTTCGACCAGAACGCAACGGCCCGCTGCATTGGTGCGCCGCCGTCTTGGAACGTTGAGCCTGCGGCGCCGGGGAGCTTGGCAAGCCCGGAGAGGCATCCGACGAAGCGGGCGACGTCGGGGAGGCTGAGTTCACCGTTGGTGGACAGCAGCTCCTGGAACGATTCGCTGACGGCGCGCTCGTCGACGGTGAGGATGAGCACTCGGTAGTCGGCGAGCAGGCCTCGCTCGACGGCCTCTCCGAAGCCCAGTCGGTGAAACTCTTCGCCGAAGAACTCGGGGTCGTCCATCGATGCGAGGATGGCGTCGGCCTCACGGGCGGCGTCCGCCGCGACCGGCTTGAACAGTCGTGGCGTGGCGGTCATGTAGAGGCGCTTCGCCGCAGGGACGACGGCGTCGTCGTGAACGAGCGCGAAGGCACTGTCGTCACCGGCGACGCTCGCTACGCCAGCGGTGCGGTGAGCTTCATCGCAGACGATGAGATCGAAGCGAAGGCCGGTGGTCGCCTGCATCGCGGCGACCACTTCGATCGACTGGTACGTGGAGAACACGACCGTCATCTCGGCGGCGGGTAGCTGGTTCACTCCGGCGTCGATGAGCGCTTGTGGATCGGTGGTGGGTGGGACGACGAGGTCGTGCGGGGTGGCGTTCTCGCCTTCGAGGGGCTTGCCGGCCGTGTTGTCGGAGCACACAGCGAATGGTCGGATGGGGACCTCGCACTCCGCTGTCCACTCCTTGAGGGACTGGGCGACCAGCGCAATCGACGGGGCGAGGAACAGCACCGACTTGCTGGCCCCGGCGTGCTCTTCGGCGATGCGCAACGCGGTGAAGGTCTTGCCGGTCCCGCACGCCATGATCAGCTTGCCGCGGTCGCTCGTCTCGAACCCACTGCGGACGGCGTCGAGTGCCTCGACCTGGTGGGGCCGAAGCGTGTGTCGTTCTTTCGGTCGGAGACCGGATGGATTGGCGAGGTCGTACGAGGACCACTCGACGGTCATCGCGTCGAGGTCGTCGATGCCGATCCGCTCGATCGGGATCGCATGTCCCTCAAGTGACTTGAGTGCGTTCGTCGACCACAGGTCGGTGGTGGCCACGACGATCCGACGACCCCACTGCTTCTGGCCGGACAGCGCGACGAAGGAGTCGATCTCCTCCTTGGTCAAGGTGGTGTTCGGGGAGTAGCACTTGCACTGGATCGCCACGAGACGGCCCTCGGCATCGGTGGCTACCAGGTCCACGCCGATGTCTGCGCCGGAACGCCCGGGCCAGTCCATCCACTTCCAAACGTTGGTGAACTGCTGCTGGAACGTGCGGTCCGTCCGGAACGCGTGCAGCATGAGCTCCTCGAACCGGGCGCCCTTGTCGCGTTCGTCCTTGGCGATCGAGCGGAGCTCCTCCAGCAGCGTCTCAACTGGGGTCACAGGCTTGCTCCGTCGGTCGCTCTCACCGGTAGATTCTCGCATCGCCCGAGCATCGGGCCGCGGTGCCGTGCGATTTCGTCGTGCGGCGCGACTCGTTTACGTAGTGGAACGGCAAGGGACGGTCCGACGCTCATTGGGCTCGCAGCGCAGCGATCGAACGAGGGAGCCCGGACTGGGCGAGGTGATCGAGCAGCTCGTCGATACTCATCGGTGGGTTCCGAAGAGCTGAGGCCTGCGCTTCCAGGACGCCGAAGACGGCCCTCGGGGAGAGGTCGACGAGGTGGAGGAGGAACACGTCGGGAGTTTGGGCTTCGATGTTGTAGGTCTGGAGCACGGGGGCCGGGAAGTCGCTGAGATTCTCGGTGACGATGACTTGAGAGCCGGATCGGATGGCCGCGGCGAGGACGTGGCGATCGTCGGGGTCGGGTAGATGGAGCCCGTCGATGAGTTCCTCGTAGCCGGTAGTGAGGCAGTCCGGGACCGCGTCGCACATCAGTTGGCGGGTGCGGGCGAGTTGGCCCTCGGTGAGGTCAGGTCGACGTCGCAGGATGGAGCGGACCATCTCGTCGAGGATGTCCGCGCTCCAGTGAGCGCGGAACATTCCGGTGGTGGCAAGCCGGACGAGGAGGTCTCGCAGCCCGGCTGGGTGCAAGACGCACGCGTCGTAGGTTGCATCGAACGCCACGCCCGCCTGCCCGGCTCGCTAGTAGTCCAGGCCGAGACGCTGCGCTTCGGAGGTGAGCTCGTCGGCGATCGCTCGCCGGTCGGCATCGTCGATGCGCTTGTAGGCAAGGAGGTCGGCGAGCAGGACGCGGCGACGGTTGCCGACACGTCGGTAGGGGAGCTTACGTTCCTCAAGAAGCTTCACCAGGTACGGCCGGGAGACGTTCAAGATGTCCGCAGCCTGTTGGGTCGTGAGTTCAGCGTGTACGGGTGCGACGGTCACGGCGTTGCCGTTGGCGATCTGGGCGAGGATGTCGACCAGCAGCCGCAGGGCGTGGCCGGGGATCTGCAGGGTGGTATCAGAGTCGTCCGCATTGAGCGAGACGGCGACGCCGGGAAGGTTGGGGTGTTGGCGAAGGAACCGTTCGAGGATGTCGACGGCCTCGGCAGCCTGATTGGCGGTCGCTTCGTCGGGGACGGTGAGCTGGTGGTCGAGGAGCGCAGGCGCCACGGTCGGGTCTCCTAGCAGCGTAGGCAGGATTGGTCTCTGTTCGAACTATACGCGCCAGTCGAAATGTTCGCAACAGCGCGCGCGTTCGAAGCAAGGGGTATAGTCGAATCACAAGCGTGTAAGCATGATCCTTCCCCTGGAGGTGCCCGATGGCCTCATCGAACAACCGTCACGTCGTCCCGAACCCGAAGGGTGGCTGGGACGTCAAGGCTCCCGGCGCCAAGCGAGCGTCGGCCCACGCCCCGACCCAGGCTCAGGCCGAGCGGCGCGCGAAGGAAATCCTCTCCAACAAAGGCGGCGGCGCGGGCCGCATCCCCGGCAGGGACGGCCGCATCCG
>DMQJ01000066.1 GCA_003455715.1 Acidimicrobiaceae bacterium
CCACTCGATGCTCCTACTCATGCGAACGGGTCGCGATGGCGCCGGTGCTGCTCGCCGTCGAGCGACAGCATGCTCGGCCCCACCACCTGCGCAGTGCTGAAGCGGGGGTCGTCGACGGTGAACCGCTCGGCGTCGCGCATGACGGCGATCGACTCGTCGCGCCCGGTGACCACCCACCCGCCGAGGGCCTCCACCCACTGCACCGGCCCTCGCTCGCGAAGACGCGCAAGCGTGGCGTGGTGGCGTTGATCGAGATCGTCGAGGGTGACGCCATCGGCCATGCAGCCGAGTCTGTCATGGTCGACCGCCGATGAGTTCGCCTGCGGGCGGCACCCGTCCGCCCAGCAACTACCGTCGATGGGGATGGACCTCAACGACTTCCTCCAGCGCTACACCGAAGAGGTGTATCTGGCCCGCGACCCGGAGGCCGCGGCTCGCTTCATCGCCGACCCGTGCCTGCGCCACGAGCCCGGTGAACTGGTGGTGATGTCGCTGGCCGACAACATTGCCCGCATCCGCGGCTTCCTGGAGTCGGCGCCCGAACTGGCCTTCAGCAACGCGGTCGTCGTCGAGCAAGGCGAGTTCCTGGTGAGTTGCTACAACATCCGCATCGGCGCAGGCGACGACGACTCCGAAGGCACGACGGTGATCAGCGGGGTGGAGGTGTTCCGCGTGGTCGACGGCAAGATCACCGAGACGTGGAACTCGCCTGCGCAGGCTGGCGCCTGGGGCTGAACGCTCCTAGGCCGTCGGCGGAATGACGAGCGGCGTGCAGTCGAACGAGCCGATGGTGACCCCCGACGTGCCGCACGCACCGTCGTTGACGGCTGTCGAGCCTGCCATAGGGATGACGTACGCGCCGCCTGCGACCACGTCGAACAGGCCACCCGTGAGCGGTGGTGGCGAGGGGAGCGGATCGTCGACCGGGGTGAGCGTGCCGTCGGCGCCGAGCACGAACCACGCGAAGCCGTTGTCGTCGCCCCCGCTGTCGGGCGTGTACCGCATGTAGATGGTGTCGTTGATCACGGTGACGGACGGCAGAAGGGGATCGCCGTCACCATCGAGGGGCGGGTCGACGATGGTGATGGTGGTGGATGTGTTGGTGGTGACATCGATGATGCGCAGCAGCGTTGACGTCTCCGGGAGGTACAGGGTGGACAGGTCGGCGTACCAGCCCGACTCGGGCGATGAGCGGAACGTCGGCCACCCCACATGAGGGGGCAACGTGATGATGGCGTCGGCCGTGCCGGTGGTGAGATTCCACAGGGTGAGGGTGTCGCCGTCGAGCACCGCCACGGTGAGCCCGACGCGAGCAATGTGTTGGCCGACAGGCGGGGTCGGGTAGAGCACCCACTCCTCGCCGTCCCACTCCCGATACTCCCGCGGGCACCCGCTGAAGCATGTCGGCGGCCAGGGGGTTCCGCCGAAGAACAGGGTGCCGTCGGGCTCGATGCACGCTGCAGAGTCGGCGGCGAACCCCGTCGGTGTGCCCAGCGTGCGCACCGACAGGCTCGACACGTTCACCAACTGCACCGGTGTGCCTGCCGAGGTGGCGGTGCCTGCGGTGAAGGTGGCCCCGCCGGGGCAGACACTGAGCGGGCCCTCCAACCCGTCGACGTAGCCGAGCGGGCGATTGGCTGCATCGAGCAACACCACCAGCCCGGCCTCGTAGCGAAGATCGAGCAGGCCGACCACTGGGCCGCTTCCCGTGGGCGCGGGCATGGTGCCTGCGGCCAACAGGTCGAGCAACGGAGGTGTCTGGAGCCCGCTGCTGCACAGTTGCGGCCACGACGGCCGGCCGGCGGAGGGCACGTTGGTGATGACGCCGATGGTGTCGCCGATTGGCACGCTCATGTCGCCGCAGAACGATCCCGACAGGTTCGACATCTGCAACTCCACCGTCGCGCCACCGGTGCCTTTCACCCACCGGGTGACGCTGAACGTCACGAAGGTGCCGGTGGAGTCGGTGACGATGCCGGTGGGAGTGCCCACGAATGCCAGGCCCGCATCGTCGAAAGCGGCATACACGCTGTTGTCGCCGCACGAGCAGGCGATGGCCCAGCGTTCGTCACTTCCCACGACGGCGACGCCAGCCACCACGAACGCCATGAACGCAACCACCAGTCGCCCCAGTTTCCGCACGGCCACACGGTACTTCGCATCGGCGTCGGGCAAACGATGAAGTTGGGCGCCGTGTCAGTCGAGGGCGGCAATGAGTTCGTCGATCGGTGGCCGGGCATCGGGCGAGGGCGGGAGCGCAAGGTACCGCAGCCGTCCGTCGCGACCCACCACTGCGTCGGCACCGAGTTGGCGAACGTCGTCGTCGTTTCGCTGTAGCCGTCGGCCAGCGCGTAGCAGGCGGGCGTACATGCGCAGCGTGCCGAACGACCACACCTGACGGGCGGTTCCCCGCTCTGCGCCGACGAGGCGGTACAACGCTCGATCGACGTCGCTGAGCACGGCGAACGGCACCCGCAGATGGTCGCGATACGCCGACAGCCGAGGATGGCCGGCGAACGTGACCACCGCGATGACCGCATCACCGAACTCGTCGAGGCGATCGCGCACGGCGATCACGTGTTCCTGGCAGGGCAGTCAAGCCAGATGGCGGTGGAGCACCAGCACGACCGGCCGCCCCCTGAAGTCGGCGGGTCGCCACGGTTGGCCCTCGTGGTCGACGAGCGCGATGTCGGGCAAACGATCACCGAGTTGCAGCGGCATGGCGTCACCTTCTGGTCGTCTGCGAGCGAACCTACTTCGGCCGGAGACCCCGTCACGAGCGGGTTCTGGGGCTGGGAACGCGCGGAAACCGCGAATTCTCAGACCCAGAAGCCGACGTGAGAAGGATCAGCCCCAGAA
>DMQJ01000454.1 GCA_003455715.1 Acidimicrobiaceae bacterium
CGGCGAAAGGTCGGAAGGCGCACCGCCCGCGAGAACGTTGCCGACCTGGTCGACCCCGGCTCGTTCGTGGAGTACGGCCCGGTGGTGATCGCGCCGCAGCGCCGCCGCCGCAGCCTGGACGACCTCATCGCCCGCACCCCAGCCGACGGGCTGGCGGGCGGCATCGGCACCGTCAACGGCAAGCCGGTGATCGCGATGAGCTACGACTACACCGTGCTCGCGGGCACCCAGGGCGGACAGAACCACCGCAAGAAGGACCGCCTGTTCGAGCTGGCCGAGCAACTGCACACGCCGGTGGTATTCCTCACCGAGGGCGGCGGTGGCCGCCCCGGCGACACCGACATGATGGGCGTCAGCGGCCTCGATTGCCTGGCGTTCATGTACTGGGCGCAGCTCTCGGGTCGCGTGCCGATGATCGGGGTGAACGCGGGTTACTGCTTTGCCGGGAATGCCGCCATCCTCGGCTGCTGCGATGTGGTGATCGCCACGGAGGACAGCAACATCGGCATGGGCGGCCCGGCGATGATCGAAGGCGGCGGCCTCGGGGTGTTCGAGCCCACCGAGATCGGCCCCATCGACGTGCAGCGACGTAACGGTGTGGTCGACGTGGTGGTGAAGGACGAGGCCGAGGCGATTGCCGTGGCGAAGCAGTACCTCGGCTACTTCCAGGGCGCCACCGACACGTGGGAGTGCGCCGACCAGCGCGAGCTTCGCCATGTGATCCCCGAAGACCGCAAGCGGGCCTACGACGTGCATGCAGTCATCCGCGGCATGTTCGACACGGGGAGCGTGCTGGAACTACGGCGCGACTTCGGGCTCGGCATGGTCACCGCCTTCGCCAGGGTGGAGGGCAAGCCGGTGGGTGTGGTGGCCAACAACCCCAACCATCTCGCCGGTGCCATCGACAGCGACGGTGCCGACAAGGCGGCCAGGTTCCTGCAACTGTGCGACGCGTACGACATCCCGGTCGTCACGCTCGTCGACACCCCGGGGATGATGGTGGGGCCGGAGGTGGAGAAGACGGCGCTGGTTCGCCACTGCAGCCGCCTGTTCGTGGTGGGTGCCAACATCTCGGTGCCGCTCGTGAGCGTCGTGTTGCGCAAGAGCTACGGGCTGGGTGCGCAGGCGATGATGGGCGGCAGCACCAAGGCCCCGGCGGCGTGCGTGGCCTGGCCAACCGGCGAGTTCGGCGGCATGGGCCTGGAGGGTGCGGTGCGGCTCGGCTACCGCAACGAGTTGGCGGCCATCGACGACCCCGCCGAGCGCGAGGCCACCTTCCAGACGATGGTCGACCGCATGTACGAGATCGGCAAGGCCGTCAACGTCGCCAGCCACTTCGAGATCGACGACGTGATCGACCCCGCCGACAGCCGCCGGTGGATCAGCGCGATCCTCAACGCTTCGCCGCCGGCACCTCGCCGCGATGGCAAGAAGCGGGCCAACGTCGACACCTGGTAGAACCGAGTCATGCGCATCGACGAAGTGGAACTGCGGATCGTCCGTCTCCCATACCGCTCACCCTTCAAGACCTCCTTCGGTGAGGAAGTCGAGAAGCACGCAGTCATCGTCACCGTCCGGTCCGAGGGCGTGGAGGGTTACGGCGAAGGTGTGATGGACCCGTTCCCGATGTACCGGGAGGAAACCCAAGCCGGTGCCATGCATCTGCTGCGGGCGGCGTTCGGCCCCGATCTGTTGGAGCACGGGTGTGAGCATCCGTCCGAACTGGTCGCCCGATGGGCCCGCTGGCGCGGCAACCCGATGGCCAAGACGGCGCTCGAGCTCGCGGTGTGGGACTGCTACGCCCGCCAGCAGGGCGTGCCGATGCGTGAACTGCTTGGTGGCGAGCGCACCACCATCCCGGTCGGTGCCAGCCTTGGCATGACGAAGACGGTGCAGCAGACGGTCGACAACGTCACTCGCCACGTCGAGCAGGGCTATCAGCGGGTGAAGCTGAAGATCGAGCCGGGCTGGGACGTCGAGTTGCTCGCCGCAGTGCGCGCCGTGCACCCGAACATCGAACTCACCGTCGATGCCAACAGCGCCTACACCCTCGACATGATCGCGACACTCCGCCAGATCGACGAGTTCGACCTGCACTACATCGAGCAACCCCTGCACTGGGACGACATGGTCGAGCACGCCCAGCTGGCCACGATGATGCGCACTCCGCTGTGCCTCGACGAGACGCTCACGTCGCCCGCTCGGGTGAAGGCCGCGCTCGACCTGAAGGCGTGCGAGGTGGTGAACCTGAAGGTGGGCCGCGTCGGCGGGCTACAGGCCACCCTCGACATCCATCGCCTGTGCGTGGATCGCAACGTGCCCATGTGGTGCGGTGGAATGTTGGAGTCGGGCATCGGCCGCGCCCACAACATCCATCTGGCCACGCTGCCCGGGTTCGTGTACCCGGGCGACACGGCGTCGGCCAGCCGCACCTACGCGCGCGACATCACCGAGCAACAGTTGGAGGCCACCGACGGCTGGATGCCGGTTCCCGAGGGGCCAGGCATCGGCGTCACGCTCGACCACGCGTACCTGCACGCCGTCACCGAGCACGTGGAGACCGTGCACCGATGAGCGCAACGGGGTCGCCCTCGATCGAGTTCCGCGTGCTGCGTCACGCCGACGAGTTGGCCGTGCTCCCCGAGTTCGAAGGCCGCATCTGGGGCGGCGACGACGACCGGGTGTCGGTGAACATGCTCGTGGCGTGCATCACCGAGGGCGGCATGGCCATCGGCGCGTTCGACGGCCACCGGATCGTCGGCTCGGTGTTCGGCTTCCGCACCTTCGAAGAGCGCGTCCTGCATTCGCACTACATGGCCGTCGACCCCGAGTACCGCCAGCACGGCCTCGGGGAGGCGCTCAAGCGTCGGCAGGCCGAGTGGTGCGTCGACAACGGCGTCACCGCGATGCGTTGGACGTTCGACCCAATGCAGCTCACCAACGCCCACCTCAACCTCAACAAGCTCGGTGCGCTGGGCGTCACCTACCACGTCAACCACTACGGCGCGCTGGGTGGCATCAACGGCTCGCTGCCCAGCGACCGCCTCACCGTGCAGTGGGAACTCGAACGTCCGCGACCCGCGTTCGCGGAGCAGGAGGTGCTGCCCGTTCCGCCGGTGTCGCCCGAGCAGATCGCCGCTTCGGCGCCCGAAGCGTTGCAGGCCCGCCTCGCCGTGCGCGACGTGATGGAGCCGCGTCTGGCCGACGGCTGGCGAGTGATCGGGGTCGACCGTCACCAGCGCACCTACACCCTCGGCCGGTAGCGCTTGCGGAGCCACGTGGGCAGCCTGTGGTACGGTCCGCTGACCCCAGAGGGAAGGAACCCCCGATGTCCGAGCCGCACGACCGCCTCTTGACCCGCCGCCGTCTCCTCGGTGCTGCGGGCTCGGCCGCCGCCGTGTCGATCGCAGGTGCATCCACCGTCGCCGCCGAGGGCGACTCCGGCGCCACGCGCTTGGGCCGTCGGCGTCAGGAGGGCGGCGACAACGGCCTTCAGTCGATCCCGGCCACCAACCCGGCGTACGAGTACTACAGCTACAGCGGCGCTGCGTTCTTCCCATCGAACCTGGCCAACGGTCGCGACATCGGTTCGAAGGGTGCGACCATCGGCTCCGCCGGCGACTTCCAGGCCCCGGTCACACTCCCGGTCGGGACCGTGGTGCGGGAGATGACGGTGTGGGTCGACAACCCGGCCTATGTCGGGTCACCGCCCACCCCTCCGCTTCCGTACCTCGACCTTGCGCGTTTTTCCCACGACATCGACACCCCTACCTACACCTTCGGAATCACTGTCGACATCCCGTACGGCCAAGTGTTGGCCAACCCGCTCACCTCGACCGGTGTGCAGGTCATCGACGCCGAGGGCAACTTCTTCTTCAACGCGGCAGGCCGACCAGGCATGCACATCAAGGCGGTTCGGCTCGGCGTCATTCCGGCCTCCCTGTCGTACCGCACGGTCACTCCTGGCCGCGTGTTCGATTCCCGGCCGGTGAACGGGGGGTCCGGCCCGATCACCAGCGGCAACAACATCACCATCTCGGTGGCCAACCGCATCAACCCGGCCGGCGGTGCAGTGGTGGAGAACGACTTCGTGCCAGCTGGCGCCCGGGCAGTGACGCTGAACGTCACCGCCGTCAATCCGGTCGCCACGGGCTACTTCGTGGTCAACCCGGGGGGTGACACCACGGTGGGTGCCTCCAGCGTGAACTGGACGACCGGCGAGAACGTCGCCAACGGCATCGTCTGCGCCCTCAACGGCTCCCGCCAACTCACCATCGTGGCCGGTGGCGGCGGCGCTTCGGCCAACGTCATCGTCGACATCACCGGCTACTACCTCTGACGCCTACCAACGACGAAGCTGGTCGTCACGACGAAGGAAGGTTCACCTCGTCGGCAAGGTTGGGGAACACCTTCGCCACCTTGGCGCTCAGCCACTGGCCGTAGGTACCGCCGACGTCGCGGAGGTTGGCCCGGTCCCATCGCTCGGCCGCATCGAGTGGCACGCTCCACGCGTCGGGCAAGTCGATCGGCTCCACGACTGCGTCCCAGCCCGGGTCGAAGAAGAACGGCAACGAGTAGCGGTCGTGCCCGGCATGGTTGCGAACGCGATGCGGGTTGCTGCGGTAGCGACCACCGGTGAGACGATCGAGCATGTCGCCCAGGTTGCAGATGACGAGGTCGGCGTCGGCGGGCGCGGGCACCCACGTGCCGTGCACCTTCACCTCCAGCCCCGGAGTGCCATCGGTGGCCAGCAGGGTGAGCAGGCCATAGTCGGTGTGCTCGCCCACGCCCCAGGTTGCGGTGTCGCCGTCGGGATGGGGTGGATAGCGGAAGATGCGAAACAGCGGCGTCGGGTCGGCGGTGAGGCCGCGCCGGAAGTAGTCGCCCGACAGGCCCAGACCCTGGGCCATCAGCGACAGCACCTCCTGCGCCAACTCGCCCATCATCGCCATCCACTGCAGGACGGCGTCAGCCAGTTCGGCCGGGCGGGCGGGCCACAGGTTGGGGCCGTGCATCGGGCGCGGGTCGGGCGGAAGCTCGGCGCCGAAGTAGTAGCCCTCTTTGCGGTCGGGCACGCCGGAGGTGAGCTCGCCGCCGAGCGGGAACCAACCTCGCCACGCCGGCCCTCCGTGCTCCATCGACACCCGCTGCTTGCGGGCCTCGGGCAGGGAGAAGAACTCGCGTGCCAGATCGATGAGCCGATCGCGAGCGTCGCTCAGCAGCGGGTCGAGCGGAATGGCGAAGAAGCCGCTCACCCGACACGCTCGATCGATATCGGCAGCGGCGGTGCGGCCGTACACGTCGATCACCGGCAGAGAATCCATCAACTCGCAGCGTAGATGGCAGACTCGGCGGTTGTGACTGCCATCGAGCTGCTCGTCGTCGCTGTGGCAGTGTTCACCGCTGCATTCGTGCAGGTCATCGCCGGGTTCGGGTTCGCCTTGTTGTGCATGCCGATCATGACGTTGGCCATTCCGGTGGAGCGGGCCGTGGTGGTGAGCTCCCTCCTGGGCATCCTCACCACCTCTTGGCAGGCGTGGCATCTCCGGGGCGACGCCGAGCGGCCACTCGTTCGCCGGTTCTCCATCGCCGCGTTCGTCGGCATGCCCCTTGGACTCGTGGTGCTCAACGTCGTGGCCGACCGACACCTGCGGCTTGTGCTCGGGGTGTCGGTGCTCATTGCCACCGCGATGCTGGTCAGGCGCATCGACCTCCGCCACGTCGGCTCACCGCTCGACTACAGCGCTGGGTTTCTCTCCGGTGTGCTCAACACTTCACTGAGCACCAATGGGCCGCCGCTCGTGTTCGCACTGCAGGCGCGCCACCTCGCGGCCGATCAGTTTCGGGCCACCATCTCCACCACCTTCGCCATCAGCAACATTGGAGGCATCGCGCTCTTCTTGGCCGACGGCAAGGTGACCCTCGATGGCCTGCGCGCCGCGGCCATTGCGCTTCCCGCGTGGGCCGCCGGCCAAGTACTGGGCTGGCCGGTTCGCAAGCACATGCACGGCGAACGCTTTCGCTGGCTGGTGCTGGTGCTGCTCTTCGCAGCTGGCACGAGCGCGATTGTGTTCGCGCTCACCTGACACACTGGGCGCATGCACGCCCAGGGGGAACGGCGCCCGCGCAATGCCGTTGTCGTCATGCTCGACTCGCTCAACCGGCACATGCTCGGCAGCTACGGCGGCACCGAGTTCGCCACACCACACCTCGACCGGTTCGCCCGCGAGCGCGCCACCCGGTTCACGCGCCACGTCACCGGCTCGCTTCCATGCATGCCAGCGCGGCACGACATCCTGTGCGGCGCCCTCGACTTTCTCTGGCGGCCGTGGGGTTCGATCGAGCTGTGGGAGGAACCCATCACGGCGCAGCTGCGGCACGGCGGGGTGACCACCATGCTGGTCACCGACCACCCGCACCTGTTCGAGACCGGGGGCGAGAACTACCACACCGACTTTGGTGGGTGGGACTACGTGCGCGGCCACGAAGGCGACCCGTGGCGCACCTGGCTCGACCCGTCGTGGGTGGGGTTCCCGGCGCCTCCGGCTGCCGATGGCGGGTGGTTCCTGCGCCGACGCTTCGGCGACCGCGCGCCCCATCTCGACCGCGCCTACGACCGCTCGCGCACCTTCTTCCGCAGCGAAGACGACTACCCGGGGCCTCGCACCATGCGCGCCGCCGCAGAGTGGGTGGCGGGTGCCGCGCAGCACCACGCAGAGGGTGGGTGGCTGCTGTTCATCGACGAGTTCGCCCCGCACGAGCCGTTCGACACGCCCGAACCGTGGCAGAGCATGTATGAGGACGAGCCGTGGGAAGGTGAACGCATCATCTGGCCGCCGTACATGGTGGGTGCCCAGGCCCAGGGTGTGCTCAGCGATGCCGAGGCCCGCCACGTGCGCGGCAACTATGGGGCAAAGCTGTCGATGATCGACGAGTGGTTCGGACGGCTGCTCTCCGAACTCGACCGACACGGGCTGTGGGACGACACGGTGGTCATCGTGTGCACCGACCACGGCCATTACCTCGGCGACCAGCGCGACGGCGCCGACCTGTGGGGCAAACCTCAGGTGCCCCAGTTCGAACCGCTCGGCCACATTCCTCTGCTCGTGCATCTGCCAGGTATCGCCGGCGGGGGAGTGTGCGACGCGCTCACCACCTCGGTCGACCTGCACGCCACATTGTGCGATCTGTTCGGGGTGTCGCCGTCGCATCGCACACACGGCCGCTCGCTGCTGCCGCTGCTGCGAGGCGAGACCACCTCGGTGCGAGAGTGGGCCGTGGGTGGCGTGTTCGGCAACTGGGTGCAGGTCACCGACGGGCGCCGCAAGTACGCCCGTGCACCGGAGGGCGACAACTTCCCGCTGAGCATGTGGAGCAACCGGTGGAGCACGATGCCCGTGCACGTGGCAGGGGTGACCGAGCTTCCCAAGCCCGACGGGCGCGCCTGGCTCGACCAAATGCCGGGCAGTTCGGTGCCGGTCATCCGCCAGCCATTCCAGGCTGGCGACGCGCTGCCCTTCTGGGTCGGGGGAGCCAACGTCGTCGGCCGCCACCATCTCTACGACCTCACCGTCGACCCCGACGAGCGAGAGAACCGAGTGGGCGAACGCATGGAACGCGAGATGATCGACCTCCTCCGCGCGGCGCTACGAGAACTCGAAGCGCCCGCCGAACAACTGGCCCGACTCGGCCTGTAGCAAGGCGAGTCAGTGGCCGAACATCGTCAGCCACTGCTCCTTGCTCTTCGGCCGATAGACGTAGTTGCTCTCACGAATCGCCTCGATGGTGGCGCTCGACGGCACCGAGTAGCGATGGCCGGGGAACACCACCGTGCCCTCCGGCAGCGAAGCCAACGTCTGCAGGCTGTCGTACATGGCCTCGGGGTCGGAGCCAGGGAAATCGGTGCGCCCGCAGCCGTCGAGGAACAGCGTGTCGCCGCTCACCAGCGCGCCCGCCACGTAGAAGCACTGGCTTCCGGGCGTATGGCCCGGCGTGTGTACGAGGCGAATCTCCAGATCGCCCACCTGCACGACGTCGCCGCCGTCGTGCTCTTTGAGCTGGTCGGCGCCCAGGCCGCTGGTGCGCAGCACCCAGGGTGTCTCATCGCGCTGCACGTGCACTGGGCAGCTGCACCGCTCGAGCAGCGTGGCCACCCCCTCCAGTTGGTGCCCCATGAGACTTCCGCCGATGTGGTCGGCGTGGAAATGGGTGGCCAGTACCCCCACGACCTTCATGCCGTCGGCCTCCACGATGTCGAGCAGCTCGTTCACGGCATAGGCCGGGTCGACGAGCACGCATTCACCGGCCTCCCTGTCGCCGATCATGTAGGTGAAGTTCACCATCTGCGTCGCGAGGGGGTCGCCCACGGCAAAGTCGCGGCCGGAGAGCAACTGGCGGAAGTACAGACGATCGGACATGCGGCCACGCTATTGGATGCGTCGCACCTCACACGGTGCGCAGCAGCGGCATCACCATCTCGGCAAAGCGTTCGCACTCGTCGCGGTGCGGGTAGCCGGAGAGGATGAACGTGTCGATGCCCAGCGCCCGATAGCCCTCGATCTTCGCGGCCACCTGTTCGGGGGAACCGACGATGGCGGCGCCGCACCCACTGCGGGCACGGCCGATGCCGGTCCACAGGTGAGGCTCGACGAACCCGTCATCGCCCGCCGCGTCGCGCAGTGCAGCCTGGGCCCGCACGCCGACGGACTGGCTGTCGAGCGACTTG
>DMQJ01000107.1:0-199 GCA_003455715.1 Acidimicrobiaceae bacterium
TGCACCGCGCCGTCGGCGCCCTGCACCCGCAGCCGCGCTACCCCGTCGTGCCCGTAGAATGAGCGGCCGATCACCGTCGCGGCCACGGCCCCGTCGCCGGCCTCGGGCAGTGTGGTCGCCACACGGATCTGCTCGGGACGCACCACCGCGTCGACGACTCGCGAGTTGTCGACCGTGGGGCGAGCCTGGAGTGGGCCCA
>DMQJ01000107.1:391-562 GCA_003455715.1 Acidimicrobiaceae bacterium
TGGGGCGAGCCTGGAGTGGGCCCAGTGAGGAGTGCACGACGCCGTGTTCCAGAGGGCCGCGCACCACCACGGCTTCGCCGACGAAGGTGGCCACCGCCAAGTCGGCCGGGTCGTTGTAGAGCGTGTTGGGGTCGGCGCACTGCGCCACGCGGCCACCGAGCAGCACTGCCA
>DMQJ01000107.1:757-7842 GCA_003455715.1 Acidimicrobiaceae bacterium
GGCCACCGAGCAGCACTGCCACCTGGTCGGCCACCGAGAGGGCCTCCTGCTGGTCGTGGGTGACCAGCACCGCCGTTGCCTGCTCGGCCCGCAGCACGTCGAACACTTCGTCGCGTACCTGGCTGCGCAACGCCGCGTCGAGCGACGAGAACGGCTCGTCGAGCAGGATGAGCGAGGGGCGCGGGGCCAGCGCCCGGGCGAGCGCTACTCGTTGCTGCTGTCCGCCCGACAGTTGGTGCGGTCGCTTGCGTTCGGCACCACCGAGGCCAACCAATTCGAGCAGTTCGGCAACCCGCGCTGCTGAGGCCGCGCCCCGGGGCAAGCCGAACCCCACGTTGCCTGCAACGTCGAGGTGGGGGAACAGCGCACCCTCCTGAGGCACGATGCCCACCCGGCGCCGCTCGGGCGGCAGCAGCACCCCGTGGGCTGGGTCGGCAACCACGACCCCGCCCACCTGCACGGTGCCGGCATCGGGGCAGTCGAAACCTGCCACCAACCGGAGAAACGTCGTCTTGCCGCAACCCGACGGCCCCAGCACAGCGGTGATGGAACCCTGTGCCACGTCGAGGTCGATGCTGTGCAGCACGGTGAGTGGGCCGAACGACTTGCGCACCCCACGAGCGGAGAGCGCGAGGTCACTCATCGGACAGCACCGGGGTGGCGTGGTGTGCGGCTCGCTGGCGAATGCCCAGCAGGGCGGTGGGAACGGCGGCGAAGGCCACGAGGGCAAGAGCATACGGCCCGGCGTTGGCGTAGTCGCTGACGGCCGTGTACTTCCACAGTTGGGTGGCGAGCGTGTCGGTGCCCGTGGGATGCAACACGAGGGTGACCGGCAGCTCCTTCATGGTGGCCAACAGCACCATCGCCGCTCCGGCCCCGATGCCGGGGAGTGCGAGCGGCCCGGTGACCCGGCGCAGCACCCGCATCGGCCCTGAGCCGAGCGAGCGTGCGACCTCCTCCATGCGTGGCGACGATTGCTCCACCGACGCACGCACCGAACCGACGGCGAGCGGCAGGAACAGCACGACGTAGCCGAGCACCAGGAGCGGCCACTCCAGGTAGACGGGCCGCAGCAACTTCACGCCCACGAACACCAGCGAGATGGCCACGACGATGCCCGGCAGTGCATGAGCGACGTAGGTGGACCGTTCGAGTGCCGCAGGGACGGGCCCCTTGTGGCGAGCGGCGAGCACCCCCACCGGAAACGCCAGCAGCGTGGCGGCCACCGCTGCCAGCGCGGCATAGGTGAGCGTGCTACGCAGCGAGGCGCCGACATCGGCGAGGTCGACGTCGGTGGAGGCGTACGACGTGAGCCACACCCCGATGCGCCAGAGCGGGAACACCAACGCTGGCAGCAGCACTGCTGCGCTGAACAACCATGCCAACGGGGTCGCTCGCCCGAGTGGAACCGGGGTGTGCGGCCGAGCGGTGCCAGCACCCACTCGGGCGGTGGTGGCCCGGCCGCGTGCCCGAGCTTCGGCAAGCACCAGCACCAGCGCGAGAGCGACGAGCACGGTGGCGAGGATGGCGGCCCGGGCAGGGTTGAACCCGGCTCGGTAGGCGCCGTAGATGACCCAGGTGAAGGCCTCGTAGCGCATGGCAGCGACCGCCCCGAAGTCGCTGAGCACGTAGAGCGCCACGAGCAACGCGCCGGCAGCAATGGATGGGCGGATCTGGCGCACGGTGAGCCCCACAGCCACCCGCCACCGCGTGCGGCCAAGCGAGCGGGCCACATCGTCGAGCGCCGGGTCGAGGTGCCGAAGCGCCGCTGCGGCCGGCAGCATCACGTACGGAAACGACACCAGGGTGAGCACCAGCACAGCGCCGGTGAAGCCGGCCAGTTCGCGGTCCCACGAGATCCAGGCGAAGGCCGACAGGTACGACGGGATAGCCAGCGGCAACGTGAATGCCACCCGCAGCAGACGCCGACCAGGCAGGTCGCTGCGCTCCACCAACCACGCGGCCGTCACCCCGATGAGCACACACAACACCGTGACCACCGCAGTGAGCAACACGCTGCGCCACACCAGTTGGGCGGTGCGGTCGCGCCACAGTTCGTCGACCACTTCGCTCCAGCCGCGGCTCAGCGACCGATCGGCCAGGTACCAGATGGGAGCAAGGGCGATGAGCGCGGCAACGGCCGCCGGCAGCACGAGGCTGGCCGGCGGCCGTGTACGAACCGCGGTGCGGGGAAACCCGATCACAGGGTGAGCAAGCCTACTTCCGCCAGCATTTCCTGCGTCTCGGCGAGCGAGTCGAGTTCGGTGAGGTCGAGCGCCGGCGGGGCCAGGTCGGCCAATGCGGGCAGGTCGGCCTGCGGGGAGACGCCTTCGCGCAGCGGGTACTCGTAGGTGTTGTTGGCGAAGTACGTCTGGCCCTCTTCGCTCAGCAGGAACTCCACGAGCGCCAGTGCCGCAGCCTGGTTGTCGCTGCTTGCCAGCACACCCACGCCGGCCACGTTCACCAAGCCACCCGGGTCGCCGGCGGCCATGAACTGGTTGACGGCAACGACCGCATCCTGGCCCTCGGCAGCGATGAGTTCGTACAGGTAGTAGTGGTTCACCAGGCCCAACGCCACTTCGCCGGCGTTGACGGCGTCGCGCACGGCGCCGTTCTTCTCGTAGGCCACCGGTTCGTTGGCGGCGAAACCCTCCAACCACTCACGGGCACCGTCGTCGCCGCGCAGCACACGCAGGCCGGTGACGAAGGCCTGCCACGAGGCGTTGGTGGGGGCGAAACCGATCTTGCCCTTCCACTGCGGGTCGAGCAGTTCGTCGATGGTGGTGGGTGCGTCGGGAACGAGCTCAGGGTTCACCACCAGCACGCGGACTCGGCCGCTGGTGCCCACCCACATGCCGGCGTCGGATTCGTAGGCGGCAGGGACGATCTCGAGCAGTTCGCTGGGGAGGGCGGTGAAGAGGCCCGCATTCTCGACAGCGCCAAGCGCACCGGCGTCTTGCGAGAAGAACACGTCGGCAGGGGACGCGTCGCCTTCGGTGAGCAGCTGGGCGGCGAGCTCGCCGCTGTCGCCGCCGCGGAACTCCACCTCGATACCGGTGGCAGCGGTGAACTGCTCGAGCAGTGGCATCACCAGCTCTTCGCTGCGGCCGCTGTACACGGTGATCGAGCCGCTCGCAGCTGCCGTGCTGTCGGGTGCCGCGCCGCTGGTGCCAGGGGCCTCGGTGGTGGAACTGGACTCGTCGTCGCCGCACGCTGCGGCGACGAGGGTGAGGCCGGAGACAGCAACAATGGCGACCGTCCGGCGCAAGGTGTGGGTACGCATGACCGCAGACAGTAGAGAACCCCACCGCCTCAAGTCAAGTATGCCTAACAAGCACTCGGCGGGGCGCGTGCCTCTCGGTCGCAGCCAGCGGCGACGTACCTGCCAACCTGGGGCTTTCCAATCGTGAGGGGGCACCTGAGATGCAGTCGTTCGTGGGAAAGATCGCAGTGGTCACTGGTGGCGGTACCGGAATGGGCCGTGAGTTGGTGCGCCAGTTGGCCGCCGACAGCTGCCATGTCGCGATGTGCGACGTGTCGGCCGACGACATGGCCGAGACGCTTGCGCTGGCGCTCGCCGACGCGCCCGACGGCACGAAGGTCACTGCGCACCTCGCCGATGTGAGCGACGAAGCCCAAGTGGAGGCGTTCCGCGACGGCGTCGTGGCCGAGCACTGCGCCGGGCAGACCAGCGCACACATCAACCTGCTGTTCAACAACGCCGGCATCGGTGGCGGCGGCAGTTTCGTGGCCGACCCTCGCCCGCAGTGGGAGAAGACGTTCAACGTCTGCTGGGGTGGTGTGTACCTCATGTCGCGGGCGTTCATGCCGCTGTTGGTGGCCAGCGACGAAGGCCACATCGTCAACACCAGCAGCGTCAACGGATTCTGGGCGTCGCTCGGGCCAACCGTCTCTCACACCGCGTACAGCGCGGCCAAGTTCGCAGTGAAGGGTTTCACCGAGGCACTCATCACCGACCTGCGGGTCAACGCGCCCCACGTGAAAGCCTCCGTGGTGATGCCCGGCCACATCGGCACCAGCATTGCCATCAACTCGGCCAAGGCCCATGGCCGCGACCCGAAGGAGCTCACCGCCGACCAGTTGCAGGAGGTTCGGGCGCGGCTGGCGCGCCAGGGCATGGACGTGATTGGTGCCAGCGACGACGACCTGCGTGTCGGCATGCAAATGCAGGCAGAGATGTTCCGCGATTCGGCGCCCATGACTGCGGCCCAAGCGGCGACCGTCATCCTCGATGGGGTGCGCGCCGAACGTTGGCGAATCCTCGTGGGCGACGACGCCGCCAAGCTCGATGCGCTGGTGAGGCAGATCCCCGAGGAGGCCTACGAGCTGTCGTTCCAGGACCGCTTGCGTGAGGGAAACGTCTTCGACTTCACCCGCGAGTGACGCTGGCCGCAAGTGGGTTTGTGATGGGACCTAGGCCCGTGGTGGCTCATCGCTCCAGCGCCGTACGGTGACGTTGCGGGGCCGCCGAGGGGGCGGCCAGCGGAAAGGCGACCGCTCATGTCGTACCAGCACGCGATCGTGTGGATCGACCACCAGCACGCCACGGTCATCGATTTCTCCGTCGACGATCAGCACGTGCAACTCGTCGAGCGCGAGGGTGGCCCGGTAAAGGTTCATCGCAAGTCGGGCATTCCCGGGCCGGGCAAAGCCGGCGACGACCCAAAGTTCCACGACGCGGTCGTGGAAGCAGTGGGGAACGCACGCGAGGTGTTGGTGGTCGGACCGGGCAACGCGAAGCTGGCGTTCCGTAAGGACCTCGACCATCGCCACGCGGCCGTGGCCAAGCGTGTCGTGGGCGTCGAGTCGGCCGATCACCCCTCCAACGGTCAGCTGTTGGCGTTCGCCAAGCAGTACTTCAAGAAGTACGACGCGCTCCAGGGCTAGCTCGCCCGATACGCGACCCGCCCATTCACGACCGTGTGGGTGACCGCGGCGTCGAGCAAGGCCTCGGGGCCAGCCTCGAAGGGGTCGCCGTCGAGGATGCACAGGTCGGCGGTCAGCCCGACGCGGAGCATGCCCCGGCGGCGCTCTTCGAAGCTCGCCCACGCTGCGTCGCGAGTGCCATGCACCACGGCGGCCTCCATCGGCAACGCCCAGTCGGGGCGCAGCGGGCGCGCGGACGGCACGTGGGGTGAGCGCCGAGTGGCGGCGATGTACATGTTGAGCAGCGCCCGATAATCGGCCGTGGGTGTGTCGGTGCCGAAGGCCAGTGTGGTGCCGTGTGCCAGGTACTCCGGCCAGGCGAACCCGCGCTGCGCGCGTTCGGGGCCGAGCAACTCCTCCCAGTTGTCGAGGTAGGCCGGATCGCAGTGCACGGGCTGCATGGACGCTGTCACCCCGAGCGGCGCGAGCCGGGCGACATCGGCCGTGTCGACGTACTCCAGGTGCTCGATGCGATGGCGGCGCTCTCGGGTGTCGCCTCGAGCGGCCCGCCGTGCCGCGGCCACTTCGAACACGTCGAGCACGGTGCGCACGGCGAGGTCGCCGATGGCGTGCGCCGCGATCTGGAGGCCCGCTTCGTCGGCGGCGAGCACCACCGGTTCCAGTGCGTCACGCGGCCACACCATCTCGCCGGGCTCGCCGTTGGTGAAGGGCTGGCACATGCCGGCGGTACACCCGTCGATGGTGCCATCGGTAATGAGCTTGATGCCTGCCACGCGCACCCGGCCAGAGGAGTGGGCAGCAGCCAACTCTGCGGCCTGCGTCACTTGCTCCAGTTCGGTTGCCAGTTCGCCGGTGCGGTTGATGAGCCAGTGCGCCACCACCGTGAACGGAAGCCGGCCCGCCGAATCTGCGCGCAGCAGGGCCTGCAGCGATGGGGTGTCGAGCGCCATGTCGACAGCGGCGGTGGTGCCACCGGCAAGGTAGGCGGCGATGGCCGCCTGGAGTGCAGCGTCGTTGTCGGCGGACGTTGTCCGGTTCATCACCGGCCATGCGATGTGGTAGCCAGCGTTCTCCAGGAGCAGGCCGGTGGCATGCCCGGCCGCATCGCGGACGATTCGCCCGCCGATCGGATCGGGTGTGTCGTCGGTGATGCCCAACTCGGCAAGCGCCGCAGTGTTGACCCACACCGAGTGCAGGTCGCTGGCATCGAGGTACACCGGTCGGTCGGCCACCACGGCGTCGAGGTGGTGGCGTGTCGGGGTGCTGCCGGGAACCGCACTGAACGTCCAGCCCACGCCGAGCACACGAGGCGCATCAGAGTTGGCGGCCAGCCACCGGCTGATCTCGTGGTGGATCTGCTGCAGGTCGGTGCACGGCCGCAACGACGCGCGCCGGAGGGCATGACCATGCGACAGCACGTGCGCGTGCGCGTCGATGAATCCAGGCAGCACCACCCCGGCGGCCTCGATCGCCTCGGCGGCGTCGGCTGCCACCGCACGGGCCTGTTCGAGCGTGCCGACGTAGGTGATGACACCATCCCGGGCCACGAGGGCCTCCGCCCAAGGCGCATCCGGATCGGCAGTGAACACACGCCCTTCGACGACCATGTCATGGCTCATGGTCGGAGGGTAGCCGTACAGTCATGACATGGTCGCCTACGCCTCGGTCGTCACCACGTCGGTGGAAGTCGCCGCAACGGCCAAACGCGGTGAGAAGGTCGCGCTGTTGGCCCGACTGCTGCGGGCCGTGCCGCCGCAGGACGTCCCCGTGGTGATCGGACTCTTGGTTGGCGAGCCGCGGCAAGGACGCCTCGGGGTGGGATGGGCAACGGTCGCGGCATCTCGAGTTGTCCCCGCCGCGTCATCGACTGTCACCGTCGGCGAGGTCGACTCTCTGTTCAGCTCCCTGGCGGCCGAGAGTGGTGAGGGCTCGCAGGGCCGACGCGAAGCCGCGCTAGCAGCGCTGATGGCGCGCCTCACCGACGTCGAGCAGCAGCATCTGGTGCGGGTGATCGGCGGCGAGGTACGCCAAGGGGCCAACGAAGGGGTCGTTGCCGATGCAGTCGCCAAGGCGGCTGGTGTAAGCGGCCCGGCGCTGCGGCGGGCCGCGATGCTGCTCGGCGACCTCGGTATGGCAGCAGCCAGGGCGCTGGCCGGACAGTCGCTCGACGTCGGGTT
>DMQJ01000086.1 GCA_003455715.1 Acidimicrobiaceae bacterium
GCGATGGGCGGGTCGCCGGGTGCGGACTCGTAGAAAGCGGCCAGCAGGTCGTCGATGAGGATGAGCTTGGCGTCGCCGTGGCGGATGCGCGAGCGCGTGCTCTCCACGAACGCTTCCAGCGACCCCATGCGCATCGGGAGCGGCAGCACCATGCTGGCGCAGCCGGCCAGCCAGCAGCCGCGGATGATGGTGATGAGTGATCGGCTAGTGGGACCGAGGATGGCGACGTGGTCGCCCGGCACCAGCCCACGCGCCTGCAGCGCCGCGGCCACCACGAGTGCCTCGTCGTGCACTTGACGCCACGGCACGAACGAGTCGCCTTCCGCCGGTTGGACACTCTGGCCGACGAAACGCACCCCCGTCGGTCGGTCGGCGGCGGCGGTGAGTCGGGCGATGATCGAATCAGCTGCTGGCACGTCCGCGACGATAGCCGCCGACCCCGAGCGGCCGACGCCCCGCGAATGAGCAGGGTGGGGCGGTCGGGCGGTCCGTAGAATCGAGCCGCTATGAGTGCCACCCCCGCCCCCGACACCGCCGACACGCCTGCCCACCGTTACACGGGCGCGCTTGCGCAGCAGATCGAGGCCCGGTGGCACGATCGGTGGGACGCGGCGGGCACCTTCAATACCCCGAACCCTGTCGGCCCGTTGGCGGGTCCAGGGGCCGACAAGCCGAAGACGTTCATCCTCGACATGTTCCCCTACCCCAGCGGAGCGGGCCTGCACATGGGCCATCCGTTGGGTTTCACCGCCACCGACATGTACGCCCGTTACCAGCGGATGGCCGGCCGCAACGTGCTGTACACGATGGGCTTCGACGCGTTCGGTCTGCCGGCCGAGCAGTACGCCGTGCAGACCGGGCAGCACCCGGCCATCACCACCAACCAGAACATCGACAACATCCGCCGACAGTTGCGCCGTCTGGGCCTGAGCCACGATCCGCGTCGCAGCGTTTCCACCACCGACCCCGACTACTACCGGTGGACGCAGTGGATCTTCCGCGAGATCTTCAATGCCTGGTGCGACCCGGACACGAAGAAGGCTCGCCGCATCGACGAACTGGTGGCCGAGTTCGACGCAGGTACGCGCGCCGCGAAGACCGGCGACTGGGCCACCATGTCGAAGGCCGAGCGTCGACGCGAGCTCGATCAGTGGCGGCTGGCGTACGTCAGCGATGCCCCGGTCAACTGGTGCCCGGGCCTGGGCACCGTGGTGGCCAACGAGGAGGTCACCGCCGACGGCCGCAGCGACCGCGGCAACTTTCCGGTCTTCAAGCGCAACATGCGCCAGTGGATGATGCGCATCACGGCCTACGCCGACCGCCTGCTCGACGACCTCGACCTGCTCGACTGGACCGACGCCATCAAGGCGATGCAGCGCAACTGGATCGGCCGCAGTGAGGGTGCCACGGTGCACTTCCCGGTGGCCGGTCACGACGGCGAGCGCATCACGGTGTTCACCACCCGCCCCGACACCCTGTTCGGTGCCACCTTCATGGTGCTGGCGCCCGAGCACCCGCTGGTCGACACGCTCACCACGGCCGAGCATGCCGATGCGGTCGCCGCGTACCGCCGCGCTGCCGAAGCCAAGAAGGATGTCGACCGTCAGGACGAGAACCGTGAGAAGACCGGCGTGTTCACCGGCGCCTACGCCGTGAACCCGCTGAACGGCCAGCAGATCCCGGTGTGGATCGCCGACTACGTGCTGATGGGTTATGGCTACGGCGCCATCATGGCCGTGCCCTGCGGCGACCAACGCGACTTCGAGTTCGCCCGCACGTTCGGGCTCGACATCGTCGCCATCCAAGCACCCACCGATGGCCGCGGCACCGACTGCAGCACCTGGGCCGACGCCTTCGTGGGCGATGCCCCATACGTCAACAGCAGCAACGACTCGCTGAATCTCAACGGGCTGGCCACCAAGGCCGAGGGCGTGAGCGCCACCAACGCTTGGCTGGAGGCCCACGGACACGGGCACGCCACCATCACCTACAAACTCCGCGACTGGTTGTTCAGCCGCCAGCGCTACTGGGGCGAGCCCTTCCCCATCGTCTACGACGCCGACGGCAACCCGCACGCGCTGCCCGCCGACATGCTGCCGGTGCTGCTGCCCGACACCGACCAGTTCTCGCCGCGCACGTTCGACCCCGACGACGCGATGAGCAACCCCGAGAGCCCGCTCGACCGGTTGGGCGACTGGGTGGAGGTCACGCTCGACCTGGGTGACGGCCCCCAGACCTACCGGCGCGACACCAACGTGATGCCCCAATGGGCCGGCTCGTGCTGGTACGAACTGCGCTACCTCGACCCCACCAACGACGACGCCTTTGTCGCCCCCGAGAACGAGGCCTACTGGATGGGGCCGCAGGGCACCAAGGCCGACGGCACCCCTCACCCCGGCGGTGCCGACCTGTACGTGGGCGGTGTCGAGCACGCCGTGCTGCACCTGCTGTACTCCCGCTTCTGGCACAAGGTGCTGTTCGACCTCGGCCATGTGAGCTCCGTCGAGCCGTTTCACAAGCTGTTCAACCAGGGCTACATCCTGGCGGCCGCCTACACCGACGAGCGTGGCATGTACGTCGACGCCCACGCGGTGGAAGAACGCGACGGCACGTACACCTTTGAGGGCCGGCCCGTCACACGCGAGTACGGCAAGATGGGCAAGAGCCTGAAGAACGCGCTCGACCCAATGGACCTGTGCGAGCTGTACGGCGCCGACACCCTGCGCGTCTACCTCGAGAGCATGGGCCCGCTCGATGCCAGCCGCCCGTGGGAGAGCAAAGACGTGGTTGGCGCGCACCGCTTCCTGCAGCGCGTGTGGCGCAACATCATCGACGAAGACACCGGCACGGTGCGTACCCTCGCCGAGGAACCCTCCACCGACACCTTGCGTGTGGCACACCGCACCATCGCCGCCGTGAGCGAAGAACTCGACAACCTGCGCTTCAACACGGCCATCGCCAAGATCATCGAACTCAACAACCACCTCACCAAGCTCGGGGGCTGCCCCGCTTCGCTGGCCGACACGTTGGTGACCCTGGTGGCACCGTTCGCCCCGCACATGGCCGAAGAACTGTGGGCCCGCCTCGGCCACACCGACTCCATCACCTACGCACCCTTCCCCGTCGCCGACCCCGCCTATCTGGTGGCTGAGACGGTGGAGTACCCGGTACAGGTGAACGGGAAGGTTCGCAGCCGAATCACGGTTTCCACCGACGCGCCCGCCGCCGACGTGGAAGCCGCCGCATTGGCCGACGACAAGGTGCAGGCAGCGCTCGGTGGGGGTAGCCCGAAGAAGGTCATCGTCGTCCCCGGCCGCATGGTCAACATCGTCGCCTAAGGCAGATGCGGCCAGCGGGCATCCACCATCGATGAACCTCGGCATCCTCCTGCTCGGCCTGATCGGTGGCACCGTCGTAGGCGGTGGCCTCTATCGACAGTCGCTGCGGGCGCAGCGCTGTCGTCACGACATCCTCACCAGAGGTGCTCCGCGCAGCGTCACTGTCGCTGCCGTCACCACGACGGGACGCTTCGCGGAGTGGCGGCGAGTGCAGGCCAGCACCGACGATGGCGACGAGTTCACCGTCACCCTCGCCGCACTGCAAGCGACGCAACTGGGCCTCCAGGTCGGCGCCAGCGTCGATGCCATCATCGTCCCGGGCGAGCCGGGTATGGGCGAGTTCGCAGGTGCCGCCGCCCAGCCCCACGGCCGAGGGGTTGCCGTTGCGGCCGGGCTCTTCATCGCCGCACTCGGCCTCGCCGCCGCCGTTGTGACATGACGGCACCGGAACCGACGGTGGAGCGGGTCCGGGTGTGCCTGCTCGGGCGAGGCGGGCCCTACGCACACGCACGCGACGCCGTCGACGCGCTCGACAACCTTGCCGAGTGGCGCGCTCAACTCGACGACGACGGCCGTCGGCGCATGGCGTCCGCCCTGTGCGAACTGCTGGGCGACACCGACGTCGTGGTGCGCACCGGTGCAACCCTCGGCCTCTCGTCGCTCACCGCCGCCGTCGACCCCGATACGGTGCTCGCAGCGATCACACAGCACGGCGGCCTGCTCGACCAGCCACCTCAGGGGTTCGCCGCAGCATGGAAGCCAACCATCCTTGCCGAGGCCGCCCTCGTGGTCGCGGCGACGGCACTGCCGCACCACGCTCCGGTCCTCGAGGCGTGGCTCGATGCGCCACCCGGCGGAGTCACCCGCGACCAACTCGGCGCAGAGCTGGCGCCCAGGCTGCCGATCCTCCTGCTGTGGGAACCTCGACGCTGGTTCGACACACGCCACACGGGAGTGTTGGTGCGGTTCCCTCACCACTGGCAGCGCCGATCCTTCGCACTCGCTCTCGCACCCTGGTCGATCACCGCTGAGGAACGAGTGCGCATCGCCGCCCGCACGCTGGGCTGGGCCGACGGCGACCTCGCCCCACTTCTGGAGGCCATGTCGGGCCGGTACGTTCCGGGCAGCCGACCAGAAGGACTCTCGGCACCCTCGCCCAGCGGAGGGCGTTGGTGGATCGTCGACGAGACGCCGTACGACTGGTCGCTGTGGCGGCATGAGCACGGCTCGGTGGCACTCGAGGTGCTACTGCCAGGCTGGGGAGTGACCTGCCGGAGCAGGCTGCTCAACGACAACGAGGTGGCCACCTACCGTTCGGCAGGCGCCACCTCGCTGGCGGATCTGGTGGAAGAGCTCAGGCGAGCTTGAGGAACAAGCGCTCGACCTCTTCGGGGTCGAAGCCAGCCTCGGCGGCCTTCTCCGGGTTGTTGAGGCACGTCACCATGCCGGTGGCGAGCAGCTTGAAGCCCACCTGGTCGAGCGCTTTGCCGGCAGCAGACAGCTGGGCGACGATCTCGCGGCACTCGCGGCCATCTTTGATCATGGCCTGCAGCCCGCGAACCTGGCCTTCGATGCGGGCCAGCCGGCGGCACAGGTCGGCGGTGGTCTCCTCGGGAAGTTGCATGGCAATACCATACCCCCCACGGTGTACTTCATTGGCTGACACGTTGGCCTCCTCGATCAGTGGGTGAAGCTCACCTTGGGCAGCACCTTGCCGAGCCACGTGGGCAGGTACCAGTTGCGCTCGCCGAGCAGCGCCATGGTGGCGGGCACCAGCATCACTCGCACCACGGTGGCGTCGAGCAGCACGGCCAACGCCAAGGTGATGCCCAACTCGGTGGGCGGGATGGGCCCGGTGACACCGAAGGCGACGAACACCACGATCATGATGAGCGCAGCGTTGGTGATGGGCCGGCCCGTGCGAGCGATGCCTTCACGCACAGCGGTGTGCGTGTCGGCAGTGGCTTCGTAGCGCTCGCGGATGGCAGCCAGCAGGAACAGTTGGTAGTCCATCGACAGGCCGAAGAGCAGGGCGAAGAAGAACAGCGGCGCCCAGGCGTCGATGAAGCCCTGGTGTTCGATGCCGATCAGGCCCGACCCAATGCCGTGCTGGAACACGATGGTGGCAAACCCGAAGGCGGCGCCCACCGTCAGCAGGTTCATCAAGACTGAGAACACCGCCACCACCAGGCTGCGGAACACCACGAGCAGCAGCACGAACGCCACCAGCAGGATCAGCCCGATGGCCAACGGTGCCTTGCCCGTGAGTGTCTCGGCCAGGTCATGGTTCTGGGCAGCGGGGCCGCCCACCAACGCCGAGGGTGCGGTGTCGGCGACTGCGGCGCGTAGGTCTTCCACCATCGCTGCCGTTGCGTCGTCGTCGACCGGAGTGGAACCGGTCACCCGCACCACGACCCTGCCACTCTCGGCCGGGGCGGAGACGATGCGAGCGTCGACCACACCCTCCACGCCCTGGGCAGCCGCCACCACTTGCTCGGCCTCGACGGCGTCGACGGTGATGAACGCGGGCGCCGCGGCACCCTCGCCATAGGCGGCGGCGAGCGTCTCGTAGCCGTCGCGACTGGTGCGTCCCTCGTCGACCACCCGCGGCCCTGGCATGCCCAGCTTCATTCCGATGGCCGGAGCCGCAAGCGCCGCCAGTAGCAGCACACCGAAGGCCAACGTGCGGCCAGGCTTGCGAAGCGCGACAGCCGTGATGCGCTCCCAACGAGTCTCGGCGGCGATGTCGGGGTCTTCGTCGTGGTGGGGGTGCTTCGACTTCCGGGTACGCAGCACCCGATCGCCCAGGGCGACCAACACCGCCGGCAACAAGGTGAGCGATGCTACGGCCACGGCAACCACCGACAGGATCATTCCGAGCGCCATCGAACGGAACACCATCACCGGCACCACGAACACGGCAGCCAGGGAGAACACGACGGTGAGGGCGGAGAGAAACACAGCCTTGCCAGCCGTGCCCAGGGCGTTGGCGACGCCATCCATCGCATCGGCCCCCTCCGCACGCTCTTCGCGGTAGCGGCTGACGATGAACAGGCTGTAGTCGATGCCCACGGCGAGGCCGATCATCATCGAGAAGTTCATCGACCACACCGACAGCGGCATTTGCAGACCGATGAGGTGCAGGGTGGCGAAGCCCGACGCGATGCCAGCCACCGCCAGGATGAGCGGAATACCCGCCGCCAGGGCACTACCGAACGCGACCAGCAGGAGCAGCAGGCTGGGAACACCCGACAGCAACTCGGCCTTGTGCAGCGCCTCCTCGTTGCTGCGGTTGAAGTCGCTCCACACGGCCCACTCGCCGGTGACATCGGCAGTGGTACCCTCGGCGAACTCCAGGTCGCCCACGTAGTCGCCAAGCTCGCCGGCCGACTCGGGCAGGTCGGCGTCTTCGTCGGCCTCCAGCGCCACCGGCACCAACGCCGTTCGACCATCGCGGGCCAGCAGACCCGACTCTGCGGGCATTTCCCGCGGATCCACCACCTGCGATGCCCCCGGAGCATCGGCCAACGCCGCCAGCAACGCATCGAGCTGGGCCGGATCGTCGGCAAGCGGGGCATCCTGCTGGAAGACCACGAACGCGGCCTCGGCGCCAAGCGCCGCGAAGTCGCTCCGCAGTTCGTCGCGCACTTGCTGCGAGGTGCTTCCCTGCGCTTCCCAACCGGCGCCCGACAGGGCCCCAGTGAGGGTGATGGCCAACGGCGCAGAACCAAGCGTGATCACCGCCCACAGCACCATCACCGCCTTGCGATGCCGTGCGCTGAAGCGAGCAATCCGGGCGAGCAGCCCGGGAGTGCCTTCGTGGTGATGGCCGCGCTCGAGGTCGGGATGCGGATGCATGCCTTCCTCGGCGGCGTGGTCGTCAATCGTGATACCCATAGGGGTACCACCATACATACCCCCTGGGGTATATGCAACTATGCCCCGTCGACCAACAACCGCTTCTGCACCTTGCCCATTGCATTCCGAGGCAGCGAGTCGACCAGCCGCACCTCGCGGGGTCGTTTGTGAACCGACAACGTTCCGGCGACGAAGTCGGACAGATCGGAAGGAGCGACCCCCTCGCACACCACGTAGGCGACGATGCGTTGGCCAAGGTCGGCGTCGGGAAGGCCGACCACGGCGGCTTCATGCACCGCCGGATGTGCCAGCAGGGCCGACTCCACTTCGCCCGCCCCCACCTTGAACCCCCCGCACTTGATGATGTCCATCGCGAGCCGGCCGACGATGCGATG
>DMQJ01000405.1:0-502 GCA_003455715.1 Acidimicrobiaceae bacterium
TGAGGATACCCGACGATCCACATGGGCGGCTACGCCGTCAGCCGCTGCAGACCCCGTCGTTCTGAATCTGGATGAGGAGCGAGCGCATCGGGTCGGTGATGTTGTTGCGCACGTAGTTGTCGATGTCGACGGGGGCGATCGTGCCGTCCTCGAGGCCCTGGAGCACGTTCTGCTGCACGCAGAACGCAAAGTTGGCGTCGCCGAAGTTCTCGGTGAACACCTCCAACAGCCGGTCGGGGAGTTCCTCGTCGGGGATCTCTTGCGCCAACGTCGGGGTGGGTTCGCTCGTGGGCGGTACCGAGTCGCTGGTGGGCGGTGCGTCGGTGGTGGGCGTTGATGGTTCCGTCGTGGTGGTTGACGCCGCCTCGGTGGTGTCGGGCGTCGACGGCACCGAGGTGTCGGCAGTGTCACCGTCGTCGCTGCACGCTACGAGACCGACCACGGCGACACCCGCTAGCAGCGCGCGTCGAAGAACGTTGGTGAGGGTCACTGGTATCGACCT
>DMQJ01000405.1:688-838 GCA_003455715.1 Acidimicrobiaceae bacterium
GTATCGACCTCCGTTGCCGTGCCCGGGCCCCGCTGGCCCGGGCACTGTGCAACGAGTTTGTCAGGCCGCGGCCCGACGGCGACGGCGGGCGCCGATCACCACGGCGAGGCCGCCGAGGCTGAGGCCAGCAGCCCACCACAAGACCGGAGC
>DMQJ01000405.1:1040-1530 GCA_003455715.1 Acidimicrobiaceae bacterium
CAGCCCACCACAAGACCGGAGCAATCTCCGAACCGGTCTCGGGAATGCGGCTGGGCGGCGTGACCACCACGGGCGTCTCGTCGTCGTTGTCCTCCGGCGGGTCGCCAGGCGTCTCCGAGTCGACAACCACCACGTTCACCAGCGTTCCAACGGCCGTCACCTTCACCGTGTACTGCACCTGCACCAACGCCCCAGGGGCGAGGTCGCCGATCACCCACGTGAGTTCGCGGGTGGCCGGGTTGTAGCTGAGTGCAGGCGGAAGGATCGTGGGCGTCATGCCGACGGGCAGGGTGTCGACCACCACCACACCGGCTGCCGGGCCGAGACCCTGGTTGGCAGCCGTCAGGGTGTAGGTCACCACACCGTCCTTCACCACGGTGGCCTTGTCGGCGGCCTTCAGGATGGTGACGTTGGGCGGCAACTGCACGAAGGCGTCGTCGTCGTCGGTCACATCGTCCATCGGGTTGCCGGTGTCGGGGTCGATGATCTC
>DMQJ01000405.1:1724-10690 GCA_003455715.1 Acidimicrobiaceae bacterium
GCCGGTGTCGGGGTCGATGATCTCGCCACCGTCGTCGTCCACCGGGTTACCGGTAGCCGTGGCGGTGTTGGTGAGCTGACCCGGCACTGGGTCGAGGGTGCAGGTGTACGTCTCACTCTCACCGACTTCGATAATGGCGAAGTTGGCATCGCATGCCGTCACATCGGGGTCGCTCACCGTGACCGGTGCAAGATCGACGTTGCCGGTGTTGGTGACCCTGATCCGATACCGAGCCTGGGTTCCCTCCGTGATCACCATCGACTCACCCCAGTGAGCGTCGGTGTTGACATCGCACGAACTCTGGTCGACGAGGATGCAGACCTGCTTGATGATCTCGATCTCCGGCGCGGCACCGAAGTAGTTCGACGGGTCGTCGTCGGTCACGTTCGGCACGTCGGTGGTGGAACCATCGGTGTCGGTGGTCTCCGCCGGCGTGTAGTCGTCCGGATCGGTCGGCCAGGTGGTGGGATCATCCGGGTCGAGGCCAGGGGTCTCCGGGTCGGGCATGGCGGGATCGCCGGTGACCGTTCCGATGTTGGTGTACTGGCCCTCGATGGCCGGCGCCGTCGCCGTGCAGGTGACGCTGTCGCCCGGAAGCATCAGGTCGATCACGTTGCTGCCGGCACCACAGTCGATGGCCGTGGCGTCGTCGGCGATCTGGTCGTCGGTGACCGTCACGTTGAGCAACGCCGTGTTGCCGGTGTTGGTGACCTCGAACGTCCAGGTGACCGTGGAGCCCACGGGGATGAACGGTCCCTTGGGATCGTTGGCGTCCTGACCGTTCGTGGACTTCACCACCTCCACCGAGGGGTCGGTGCCGTAGTAGTGCGACGGGTCATCGTCGGTCACCGGCTCCATCGGCGTGGTCTCGCCGCTGGTGTCGGTGAGTTCGATGACGTCGTACTCCTCCGGGTCGGTGGGCCACGTCGTGGGGTCGTCGGGGTCGAAACCGTCGTCATCGAAGTACGACGGATCCGGGAACACCGGCTGGCCTTCCACGTCGACGATGTTGGCGTACTGACCAGCCGTCGCCGTGCCCGTTGCCGTGCACGTTGCCGACTCGCCAGGCAACAGGAACCCGATCACGTTGGTGCCGACGCCGCAGTCGATGTCGGCGGCGTCGATCATGTCGTCGAGCACCTCGATGTTGATGAGGGCCACGTTGCCCGTGTTGGTGACCTCGTACACCCACTGGACGTTGCCGTCGACGTCGACGAACGGGCCGAACGGATCGTCGGCATCGATCGTGTTGGTCGACTTCTCGACATCAACGCTGGCATCAACACCGAAGTAGTGGTCGGGGTTGGTGTCGGTCTCGTCGGGCAGCGGTTCGCCATCGACCACGACCGGGTCGAACTCGGCGGGGTCGGTGGGCCAGGTGTCGGGGTCGTCCGGGTCGAAGTTCGGGTCGTCGAAGCTGTCCTGGTCGGGCATCGTCGGCGTACCGGTGACATCACCCACATTGGCGTACTGGCCTGCTTCGGCCACGCCGTAGGCGGTGCACACCACCACTTCGCCGGGCACCATCAGGGCGATGGTGTTGTCGACGCCGTCGCAGTCGATCACCGTGTCGTCGGCGAGCATGTCGTCGACCACGGTGACATTCGACAGGGCGGTGTTGCCCGTGTTGGTGACCGTGTAGGTCCACAGCACCGGCGTGTCGATCTCCACGAACGGCCCGACGATGGTGTCGTTGTCGAGTGTCTGCGTGGTCTTCACCAGGCTGATTCCGGGGAGAGCGCCGAAGTAGTTCGACGGGTTCTCATCGGTGACGTTGTCGACGTCGGTCGTCGCACCGGTGGTGTCGGTGGTGGCGATCGGGTCGTAGTCGCCCGGGTTGGTGGGCCACGTGTCGGGGTCGTCGGGGTCGAAGCCCGGATCGTCGAAGAACGACGAGTCGGGGAACGCCGGGTCGCCGCTGACCGAGCCGAGGTTGGTGTACTGACCCAACTCCGACGGGCCGGTGGCGGTGCACGTGACCGTGTCGCCGGGCAGCAGCAACGCAATGACGTTGTTGCCGGCGCCGCAGTCGATGGCGGTGGCATCGTCGGCGATCATGTCGTCGAGCACCGTCACGTTGAGCAACGCCGTGTTGCCGTCGTTGGTGACGTCGTACGTCCAGGTGATCGTGTCGGGGTGCAACACGAACGGGCCGTACGGCTCGTCGGCGTCCTCATCGTTGGTCGACTTGATGATCGCCACCGACGGGTTGATTCCGAAGTAGTGGTCGGGGTTGGTGTCGGTGACGTTCGCCAGCGGCGTGGTGGTGCCGGTGAGCACCACCGGGCTGTAGGCAGCCGGATCGGTGGGGAACGTGTCGGGGTCGTTCGGGTCGCTCGGTGCCACCGTGGGCATCACCGGCTGGCCGGTGACGGAACCGGTGTTCTCGTACTGACCCTCGATGGCCGTCCCGAGCACCGTGCACGTGACAACCTCGCCCGGCACCATCAGCGCGATGACGTTGTCGCCGTCGCAGTCGATGGTGGCGTCGTCGGCGATCATGTCGTCGGTGACGGTGACGTTGCGCAACGCCGTGTTGCCGGTGTTGGTGACCGTGAACGTCCACAGCACGTCGTCACCGGTGGCCACGAACGGGCCCGTGATGGTGTCGCTGTCGATGGTCTGGGTGGTCTTCACCAGGTCGATCGACGGCTGCGGGCTGAAGTAGTTCGAAGGGTCGGTGTCGGTGGGATGCGGCAACTGGTTGCCGTCGACTCCGAGCAGAGGCTCGCCGTTGTCGTCGGCCGGGATGCCCTCCACCGCGGCGATGTTGGTGTACTGACCGGGCTCGGCGGTGCCGCTACCGGTGCAGGTGACCTGGAAGGCCACACCATGGTCGAGGAAGTCGATGTCGCCGTCGTTGTCGGCGTCGTTGGCGCCGCAGTCGACCACCACACCCTGGTCGTCGACCACGGTGACATCCACCAGCGGCACGTTGCCGGTGTTGCGCACCAGGTAGGTCCAGGTGACGGGGGCACCAGGGGCCAGGATTGGCCCGTAGGGCGTGTTGGCATCCTGACCGTTGGTGCTCTTGATGACGAGGATGGCGGCGTTGACACCGAAGTGGTTGGCCGGGTCGGTGTCGACGATCGACGACTGGCCCGCCGGCGACACTGGCGTGCCACGAGCGGTGGCAACGTTGGTGTACTGACCGGCGGTGACCGTGAGGTTCGACGGGGCGACGAAGCGCCACGTTTCACCGGGCTCGAGGAAGCCGTCGCTGTCGGTGTCGCCCGACTGGTAGGTGGCCGAGAAGGTCGGGAACGGGCCACCGTTGTCGCTGACGCTCACGTTGGACAGCGGCACGTTGACGCCTTCGGGCAGGAACACGTCGTACACCCAGGTGACCTGATCGCCCACCGGCACCTGGATGCCGGGGGCATCGTCGGCGTCGTTCTCGATGGCCGGGAAGTCGGTGTGGATGACGTACTTCTCCATCTCGATGCCCTGGACGGGGCTCGGGGTGGTGACCTGCGCCGGGTCGTTGTCGGTGACCGTCACGTTCGAGGGGCTCAGACCCGTGACCGTCGCCGTGTTGGTGAATCCGACGATGAGGTCGTTGGTGACGCAGGTGTACGAAAACGACTCGTCGAGGCCGAGCGTGGCCGGCGGCGTGAAGGCCGCCGGGGTGGCGCAGGCTGCCACGAGAGGGTCGGTGACCACCAAGTTCGACAGCACCTGCATGCCGGTGTTGGTCACCGTGATACGCCAGGTGATGTCTTCCAGGAAGGTTGCGTTGTAGCTGACGTCGTTCCAGCCATCGGCGCCCAATGCGGCACCGGGGTCGCACGAGCCACCACCGGCGGCCGGGTTGCAGACTTCCTTGACGATGTTGATGCTCGGCGTGCCGCGCAGGGCGAGGTCGAGGGTGAGGTTGGCGTAGCCGCCACCCTGGGGCTCGTCGCCCACCACGGTGCCGAGGTCTTCGTCGAACGACACCGACAGGGTGATGGGGCCGGTGACGACGCCGGAGATGGTTTCACCACCGGTGCCAGCAGCCGCGTTGTGGTCGTCGGTCTCGTCTTCGTCGTCGTTGGGGTCGGGCTGGTAGCCAGCGGTCTCAGCGACGAAGCCCACGAGGTCGCCGGAGGTGAACTCCGACGGCGGAATGCGCACGAAGTAGTTGCCCGGCGGGATACCGGCGAACAAGTAGTTGCCACTGGCGTCGGTGACCACCTCGGTGATGGGTGCCACACCGAACTCCGCCCACAACTCGATGGTGACGTTCTCCAGCGGGACGTCGAGGCCGGGCGTGTAGATGCCGTCGCCATCGACATCGGCCCACAGGCGGTCGCCGAGGGTCATTGCCACCGAGAAGCCGAAGTCGACGTCGGTGCGGTTGGGCTCCTCGAAGTCGAGGGTGGCCAGGGCCACACCGGGCGTGTCGATGCCGTCGAGGTCGTAGGTGGGGTCGAGGTCGTCGGCGACGTCGCCGAGTTCCACCTTGTAGTTGCCGAACGGCAGGTTGTCGACGAGGTAGTAGCCGTTGGCATCGGTGACCGTGGTGAACACCAGGTCGTCGTCGCCGCCTTCCACTCCGTCGGGGCCGAACCACGTGACGGTGACGGGAATGCTCGGGATGCCGGGCTCGGTGCCACCGTTGTCGGTGGTGTCGCCATCGCCGTCGAACCACACCCGGTCGCCGATGGAGCCAACGCCCGTGAGCGCCATGTCGATGGTGAGGTTGCTGAACTTGTCGGACGTGGTGAGGTCGAGGATGGCGTGATTGTTCTCGCCACTCGGCTCAGAACCGACCGGGAGACCGTTGACGATCACCGGCGGCTCGAGCGTGTGCACCGTGGAGATCACGCCGTTGTCGTCGGGCTCGCTCGACAGCGGTGGCAGCACGGCGTCGTGCGAGACATCATCGTTCTCGTCTTCCGCGCCCGCGGCGGCGCCGGTGATCTCGAAGCCGTACAACGGGCCTCCGAGGTCGAAGTCGCTGGCCGGGATCTTGATGTAGACCTGGCCGTCAGGCAGGTCGGTGAACAGGTACTGCCCGCCCACCGTGGTGGTGGTGCCGAGCAGCACTTCGTCACCCGTTTCCGGGTTGCCGTCGGTACCCACGGTGTACAACTCAACGGTGACGCCGTCGGGCACCACGAAGTCGGTGCCGGGCGTGTAGATGCCGTCGTCGTTGCGGTCGAACCAGATCCAGTCGCCGAGCGAGTAGCCCACCACTCGCACGCGGACGGTGTTGGAGTCGAGTCGCTGCGGAACGCCATTGCGCAGAATCTGCGGCACCTGAGCGGTGAAGCGGTTGGTGTAGCGGTCGGCGGGCTCGTTGGCATCGGGGCCGAACGGGTCGAGCGGGTCGCCTGCCTGGAGGGTGAACGGGATGTTCACCCGGTTGCGGGTGGCGTCGTTGACCAAGCCGAGGGCGTTGTCTTCCACGAACATCCAGCCGGTGACATCGGCGAGTGTGGTGGGGCAACCACCCACATTGGAGCCGTCGATATCGGGCGTCACGTTGCCGAAGTTGGCGAAGGTGCACCAGTTGGCGGTGTTGAGGTTCCAGTCGCTACTGATGGTGGCCGGCGGGTCGGCGGTGTAGTACGCCGTGCCGGGCACATCGTCGCCGTTGGGGTACTTCGGATCGATCTCGGTGGTGAGCACCAAATCGCCCTCGAAGTCGGACGCAGGGTTGCGCTGCGGGCCGTCGAGCGGCGCGAAGTCGTTCGGCATGTACGGGAACACTTCGATGGTGCGCACCGGCCCGAACGAGATGGTGTCGCTGAAGTTCGCGTACGAAACGGTCCACACCTGATCATCGTTGAGCGGGTCGAGCGGCGCGTCGACGCTCTTGCGCAGCTTCAGTTCACCGCTCTGCTCGAGGGTGAGGGTGTGAATGTCGGACGGCTTCGACATCGGAATGGCCGTCGTCTCGAACCGCACCGTGTTGGTCACCGACGTGGGCGCAGGAGCCAGCGAGTCGGTCTGGGTGCAGATGATGAGCGGCGTGATCGGCTGGTTGGGCGTGAGCGTGCCGAGGTTCCACACCAGGGTGGTCTGGCCAGGCCCAGGCGTGTTGAGCTGCACGTCGTTGGCGGGGGTACCGCCGGTGAGGCCGATGGTGCAGGCCTCGTCGTACTCGACGTACTGCGGCAGGATGTCGGTGACCACCAGGTTGGGCACCGGCGCCGGGGCGCTGCTGGCGGCGTTGAGCACCGGCTGGATCTGCCAGATGATGGGGCGACCGGCCAAGATCTGGCCGTTCACGTCGATGGGCTGGGCGCACGGGGCGGCGCACATGCCGTCGACCTCGATCGTGTTCTTCTTGATGCCGAGTACGGCGCGGGTCCAGGTGAGGCGGTCGCCGTCGGTGTTGGCCGTCTCGGGCGACGGCTGGTAGCTCGGGCTGGTGTACAAGCCGCCGTTGCGGTTGGACGCCTTCACCTTGCCGTAGTTGGCACCCACGGCACCAGCGGGGATGGCCTCACCGTCGTGGGGGCCGCCGTAGAAGGTGTCGCGAGCCTGCAGGCCGACACGCAGCAGCCGGTCGCTGCCAGGGGTCATCGACGGGTCGTCGGGTGTCGGGTCGTTGCTGCCCGGGCCAGTGACCCGCACGGCGTTGACGTTGTCGATACCGCCGGGCACCGAGTTGGGGTCGGTGTACCAGGTGATGCCGGGCTCATCGCAGTTCGAGGTGCGCTGGTCGGTCCACACACCTTCGTACCGACCGGTGGTGCCGTTGAGACCACCCGACAGCGGGTCGTCGCCGGTGATGGGGATGCTGGCGAACTCGTACACCAGCTGACCCGGATTGGTGTTGGCACCCGTAGCAGTGGCGTAGGGCGACGACGATGCACCGCTGTTGGAACCGACCCCAGCCGTGGCGAGGGGCACCAACAGGTACATCGTGTTGTCCCAGATGTCGCACTGTTCGGGGTCTTCGTAGCTGGTGCCGAGGCTCTGCCAGTGCAACCAGGTGCTGGTGTAGGTACCGGGCTGGATGGTGCCGTCGCCGGAGTGGGCAGCGGTCATGTCGTCGTGCAGCACGTAGCTGCGGTCGTTGTTGTTCGGCTTCAGCAGATACTTGCTGAACGTGCCGGGCGAGAACACGAAGCTCGTCGGGCCAGCGACGTTGTTGCTACGAGTATTGGCGAACAGCAGGTCGCTCTGGGCGAGGGGGTCGCAGCCGGTGGTGGCGCCGGGGCCACTGGGCACGATGGCAGTGGCGAAATCACAGTCGCCCGGCTCGGGGTTGCCGTTGTAGTTCTGGCTGCCCGACACACCGAGGGGCGTGCCCTGGTAGTCGACCCGGTTCCAGAAGAAGCCGCTGCCCGCCTCATTGGCCGGCGCGTCGCCGAACAGATCGTCGAGGGTGCTCGCGGGGATGAACACCCGCACCCACTTGTTGGCCACCAGGTACGGGCCAGCCGCCAGCGACTGGCCGGTGTTGGTGGTGGTGGGGTACGGACCACCGAAGTCGATACCGCTCAGGGTGAGGTCGCCGGTGGCCGGGTTGAACGTGCACGTACCGGAGTTCTGCACGGCCATCGAGGCGGTGTACGGCGCCGTTGCCAACGAGGGCTTGGAGATGACGTTGTTGTTGAAGTTGCCAAGGCTCTGCGGCCAGAAGTCGCGGCAGTCTTGGATGAAGTAGTCGGTGCCCAGGGTGAGCGTCACCGGCGTGGTGCCGTCGCCACGGAAGAACGACAGCTGGTCGTTGAGCACGATCGGCTGCGCGAGCGGCTCGTTACCGGCCTTGCGGTCGGTGCCGATCATGATGCTGAAGTAGGTGTAGAAGCCAGCCATCGCCGGCAGCGGACCGCCAGCGTCGGGGTCCATCGTGGTCCAGTCCTGGCGGTAGAAGCCGCTCTTGCGAACATCCCACTCGGGGCGGGCCTTGATGGTGATGGGCGGGGCGGGCAGCGGGTCGTCGGCCACTGCGGTGGCGTTGCCTGCGTCGTCGACGGCGTAGATGATGGCTTCGGTGTTGAAGGACGAACCCTCGGGGGCGGTGCCATCGACGCGGACGGTGATGCCGAGCGTGCCAGCGTCGCCCGTGGCGACGGTGCCCTTGTTGCAGGTGATGCGGATGGGCTTGCCAAGTGAACCGGCCGGCGGGTCGGCGGGCACGTTGTAGCTGGTGCTGGCACCGGCGTACTCCACCCACACGCCGGGGCTCGACTCATACTCCACCTTGCTCGACGGGGGCGGGGTGCCGCCGCCGTTGCCCGGCGTGCAGATGGCCGGGATACGGGTGTAGTTGAGGATGGGGAACACACCGAGGCCGTTGGCCACCGGGGTGATGGTCTGCTGGATCACGACGTCGTTGGTGCTGGGCACGGTGTCGTCGTAGGCCGAGCCGCTGTAGGTGTAGTTGAAGGCCACGTTGTCGCCGCTGCGCACGTTGTCGTCGTTGCGGGCGCAGTCGTTACCGGGGAGCGGGTTGTAGTCGTTGAGACCGGTGTCGGGGTCGGTGCCGAGCGCGGGAGCAACGCAGGCGGGGTCGGTGGTGTCGAACGGTGAGGCACCGGTGATGACGCCGTCGGGGGGAGCGATGTACCCGAGCTGCAGTTCGAAGTCGGGCCGGACGAGAACGTCGTCGAGCACTTCGTCGACACCCGCCACGGCGAACGAGGGCGACACGCCAGTCGTTGGGCTGGTACGGGTGATGAACCCTGCCCCACCGTCGCCAGGGGTGTTGACCACATAGCCCGAGGGAGTGACGACCCGCAGCTCGTAGGAGCCATCGGCCCCAGCGTCGAGCGTGTAGTTGCCGCTCGAGTCGGTGGTGGTGGAGTCGACGAGTGTTTCGCTGACGGCGTCCCACAGTTCCACCGTGACGCCACCCAGACCCACTTCGGGCCCGGTGCCCACCGCCGAGTTGACGAAGCCGTCGGCGTTGGCGTCGTTGATGACCACGCCGGTCACCAACGGAGCCGCGCTCACGGTCATGGGAGGTACCACCACACCCCCCAACGCCAGTGTGAGAACCGCCGAGCCGACGATGGCCCGGG
>DMQJ01000462.1:0-258 GCA_003455715.1 Acidimicrobiaceae bacterium
TCGCCGACGCGGTTGCCGAGTTCGGCCCGTCGCCGCAGCGCCGGCTCGGCGTGCTGCTCGACCACCTCGTGGAGGGCAGCAAGGAGAGCCGACTGGCGCAACAGGTGAGTGGTCCCCACGTGCTCGTCACCGGCCATCCCTTCGTCGACGTGTGGGAGGGCGTGTGGCCGAAGGTGGTGGGGCTCGACCGTTGGCCAAACGTGCCGCGGGGCACGCCCTGGAAGCAGGGCATGTGTGCGGCGCTCGGCACCGACCCGG
>DMQJ01000462.1:495-966 GCA_003455715.1 Acidimicrobiaceae bacterium
CGCACCTATGCCGACCTACGGCCCGAACTCGTCGGAGCAGTGGAGCAGTTGATCGACTTCGTGGCCGCGTGAGCACCGTCACAGACGCAGGAGTTTCCCTGCGCCCGCGGTGGAGGGCTACCGTTCGCTCGGCAACTATTCGTCACCGTCCAGGAAAGGCCGTCCGCTGATGGCACAGGCAATCCAGACGCGCGGGCCCGTCACCGGCACCGCAGTCACGCGGAAGAAGCGACCCAAGTTCTTCCTCCTCGACCTCTACTCCACCGCCGTGGGCAAGAAGTACGTCATGGCCATCACCGGCCTGATGATGGTGGGGTTCGTCGTGGTGCACATGGTGGGCAACCTGAAGATGTACCTCGGCCAGGAAGACTTCGATCACTACGCGGAGTTCCTGCGCGAGTTGCTCGTGCCCATCCTGCCGCGCACCGTCCTGCTGTGGATCCTGCGGCTCGGCCTGCTGGGTGCGCTGCT
>DMQJ01000462.1:1199-8318 GCA_003455715.1 Acidimicrobiaceae bacterium
CCGCACGGCCCGCTCGGTGAAGTACCAGAGCCCCCGCGACTACCAGGTGGCAACGTTCGCCAGCCGCACCATGCGCTGGACCGGCATCATCGTGTTCCTCTTCATCATCTGGCACCTCGCCGACCTCACCTGGGGCTTCGCCAACAACTGGGGTGCCGAGGGCGAGTTCGTGCGCGGTCACGCCTACGACAACGTCGTGCGCAGCTTCGAGCGTGTGCCGGTGAGCGTGCTCTACATCGTGGCCAACCTGGCGCTCGGCACCCACCTGTTCCACGGCGTCTGGAGCCTCTTCCAGTCGATGGGCTGGAACAACCCGAAGTTCAAGCAGTGGCGCCGGCACATCGCTGTCGCCATCGCCACCATCGTGGTGGTGGGCAACGTCAGCTTCCCGATCGCCGTCCTGGCCGGGATCGTGGGGGAGTGAGCAACCGATGAGCGACATCACACTCAACAGCAAGATCCCCGCCGGTCCGGCAGCCGACAAGTGGGACAACTTCAAGGCCGACATGAAGTTGGTCAACCCCAACAACAAGCGCAAGTTCAAGGTGCTCGTGGTGGGGTCGGGTCTGGCCGGTGCATCGGCCGCCGCCACCTTGGCCGAGCTCGGCTACGACGTGGAAGTGTTCACGTTCCACGACTCGCCGCGGCGTGCGCACTCCATCGCCGCCCAGGGTGGCATCAACGCCGCCAAGAACTATCGCGGCGACGGCGACAGCATCCACCGCCTGTTCTACGACACCATCAAGGGCGGCGACTTCCGCGCCCGTGAAGGCAACGTGTACCGACTGGCGCAGGTGAGCGTCAACATCATCGACCAGATGGTGGCCCAGGGTGTGCCATTCGCCCGCGAGTACGGCGGCCTTCTCGACACGCGCAGCTTCGGCGGCGCACAGCTGCAGCGCACCTTCTACGCCCGTGGGCAGACCGGCCAGCAGCTCCTGCTCGGCGCCTACCAGCAGCTCGCCCGCCAGATCGGCCTCGGCACGGTGAAGCTGTGGAACCGGGTGGAGCTTGTCGATGTGGTCACCATCGAAGGTCGGTGCGCAGGCATCGTCACCCGCGACCTCGTCACCGGTGAGGTGCGCAGTCACGCCGGCCACGCCACCGTGCTGGCCACTGGCGGCTACGGCAACGCCTTCTTCCTGTCCACCAACGCGATGGCGTGCAACGTCACGGCGGCGTGGCGTGCACACCGTAAGGGCGCCCTGTTCGCCAACCCGTGCTACACCCAGATCCACCCCACGTGCATCCCACAGGCCGACGACACGCAGAGCAAGCTCACCCTCATGAGCGAGTCGTTGCGCAACGACGGCCGCGTGTGGGTGCCCAAGAACGTCGGCGACAACCGCCCCGCCGACCAGATTCCCGAAGACGAGCGCGACTACTACCTCGAGCGTCTGTACCCCAGCTTCGGCAACCTGGCCCCGCGCGACATCTCCTCGCGTGCGGCCAAGCGTGCGGTCGACAGCGGTCGCGGTGTGGGCCCGTTGAAGAACGGCGTGTACCTCGACTTCTCGGCAGCCATTCAACGGCTCGGCAAGGATGTCGTGAAGGAGCGCTACGGCAACCTCTTCGACATGTACGAGCGCATCACCGGCGAGAACCCGTACGACGAGCCGATGCGTATCTACCCGGCCAGCCACTACACGATGGGTGGCCTGTGGGTCGACTACGAGCTGATGACCACCGTGCCCGGCCTCTACGCCGCTGGCGAGGCCAACTTCAGCGACCACGGGGCCAACCGCCTCGGCGCCTCGGCACTCATGCAGGGCTTGGCCGACGGCTACTTCGTGTTGCCGTACACCATCGGCAACTACCTGGCGCCGATGCTCAACAAGCCCATCCCAGGCGTCGATCACCCTGAGTTCCAGGCAGCCGAGCAGTCGGTGCGCGAACGTTTCCAGGGCTATCTCGACACCAAGGGCAGCCGCTCACCCGACTGGTTCCACCGTGAGTTGGGCAAGATCATCTGGAACCAGTGCGGCATGGAGCGCACCGCCGAGGGCCTGCAGCAGGCACTCACCGACCTCCCCGCACTGTACGAGGAGTTCAAGAGCGATCTGCGTGTTACCGGCAACGGGGCGAGCCTCAACCAGACCCTCGAGAAAGCCGGCCGTGTCGACGACTTCTTCCAGCTCGGCATGCTGATGTGCCGTGACGCGCTCGAGCGCAACGAAAGCTGCGGCGGCCACTTCCGCGCCGAGTACCAGGACGAAGAGGGCGAAGCCCAACGCGACGACGACAACTTCGCTCACGTCGCTGCCTGGGAGTGGACCGGCGACCCGATGCAGGCCGTACGCCACAAGGAAGAACTCGAGTTCGAGACCATTCACCTCGCGAAGCGGAGCTACAAGTGAGTCGTACCGATACCTCGCTCGCGGAGCTCGCTCGGACTCGCTTCGCTCGGACGATCCCTACAGCCGGAGGGCAACTGTGAGTCATCTGGAGAACCTCACCCTGAAGATCTGGCGGCAGGACGGGCCCGACGACGCCGGTCGATTCGAGGCCTACCGCATCGACTCGATCAGCGACGAGGCATCGTTCCTCGAGATGCTCGACGTGCTCAACGAGGCCCTCATCGAAGAAGGCCGCGAGGCCGTCGTGTTCGATCACGACTGCCGTGAGGGCATCTGCGGTACCTGCTCGCTGATGATCGACGGCCAAGCGCACGGCCCGCAGCGCGGCACGGCGACGTGCCAGTTGCACATGCGTAAGTTCAAGAGCGGCGACACCATCGTCATCGAGCCGTGGCGGGCCACCGCCTTCCCCATCATCAAAGACCTCATGGTCGATCGGTCGCCGCTCGATCGCATCGTGGAAGCCGGTGGGTTCATCACCGCGGCCACCGGTGGGGCCCCCGATGCCAACATCATCCCGGTACCCAAGCCGGTGGCCGATGCTGCGATGGATGCCGCGGAGTGCATCGGCTGCGGGGCCTGCGTGGCAGCCTGCCCCAACGGTGCCGCCAACCTGTTCACGGCCGCCAAGGTGAGCCACCTCAACCTGTTGCCGCAGGGTCAGGCCGAGCGCTGGAGCCGGGTGGAAGCCATGGTGGAGACGATGGACGAGTACTTCGGTTCGTGCACCAACCACGGCGAGTGCGAGGCCGCCTGCCCGAAGAGCATCAGCCTCGACTTCATCGCGCTGATGCACAAGGACTACCGCAAGGCCAAGGTCAAGAACCGCAAGCTGATCAGCCAGATCTGACGTGAAAGACCTTCCCGTCACCTTCATCCGCGGCTTCACCATGGGAGCGGCCGACGTGGTGCCAGGCGTGTCGGGCGGCACCGTCGCCCTCGTCTACGGCATCTACAACCGCCTCATCAACGCCATTCGCAACGGTGCGCGGGCGATGGGCAGAGTGGCCAAGGGCGACCTCAAGGGCGGCTTGGCGATGTTGAAAGAGGTGGAATGGCGATTCCTCCTGCCGCTGCTCGCCGGCATCCTGACGGCCGTCGCCACCCTTTCTGGGGTGATCGAGTCGTTGCTCGAGGACTCACCAGTCGAGATGGCCGGGCTGTTCCTCGGGCTGGTCCTTGGCTCGGTGGTGGTGGCGTTCCGGCTGCTCACCTCCCGCGACGCCCTGCGGTTGGCGGTGATGGCGCTCGCGACGGTGGCCACGTTCGTGCTCCTGGGGCTCAAGGAGGGTACGTCGGAGGATGCCGTGCAACAGATCAGCAACCCGGCGCTGTGGGCGTTCTTCGGCGCAGGCGCCATCGCCATCTGCGCCATGATCCTTCCGGGCATCAGCGGCTCGTTCCTGCTCGTCACCATGGGTATGTACGCGCCGGTCTTGGCATCGGTCACCGACCGTGATCTCGGCAATGTGGCCGTGTTCGCCGCCGGATGCGTCATCGGCCTGGCGCTCTTCTCGCAGGTGCTGCACTGGGCGTTGAGCAACCACTACAACACGGTCATGGCTGCGCTCATCGGGTTGATGCTCGGCTCGGTACGCGTGCTGTGGCCGTGGCCAGCCGGTGTCGACAGCACCGCGCTGGAAGCACCCGCCGACCCTGTGGTGATGCCCCTCGTGCTTGCTGCAGTCGGTTTCGGAGTGGTCATCGCAGTGGAGGTCGTGGCTCGCCAGCTGGAGCAGCGCACACTCGCCGACGAGTCCGACGAACTGCGCTCTGTCTGACGCACCCCGTTCACCGGCGGGCTGCAGCCCGTTCACCGTCGTGGGCTAGAACCGTGGCATGCGAATCCTGGTGACCAACGACGACGGCATCGACTCGGTGGGCCTGCACGTACTGGCCCGGGCGATGACCCAGCACGGCGATGTGGTGGTGTTGGCCCCCGACCGTGAGTTCTCCGGTGCCAGTGCTGCAGTGGGTGCGCTGCACCTGCTGCAGCCCGAGGTGCACCGCACCCAGGTCGACGGTGTGCCCGAAGCGTGGACGCTCAACGGCCCGCCGGCGCTGTGCGTGCTGTTCGCCCGACTGGGGCTGCTCGGCACGTTCGACCTGGTCGTGTCTGGCATCAACCCCGGCGCCAACGTCGGGCGGTCGGTGTACCACTCCGGCACCATCGGCGCGGTGCTCACCGGCCGCCTCGGCGGGATGACCGGTGTGGCGGTGAGCCAAGCGGTCACCGGGTGGGGTGTGGAGGGTCAGGGCTGGGACGACATGATCAAGGGCCAACGGTGGGAGGTCGCCGCTGAGGTCGCGTCGGCGGTGGTGGCCGAAGTGGTGGCCAACCCGCCAGTCGAGCCGCTGGCCATCAACGTCAACGTGCCCAACCTGCCGATGGACGAAATCGTCGGCTGGCGCCGGGCGACGGTGGCCACTGGCATCCCGCGTTCGATGGCGTCGGCCACGATGGAACCGAAGGAGGGCCACGCCGGCGCGTACTACGTGCGCATGTCGTACGGCGACCCGGTGGAACTCCCCATCGAGACCGATGGCGGCGCGGTGGAGGCCGGCGAAGTGGCCATCACGTTCCTCAGTCGGCTGGAAGGCCTCGATCTGCCCGGCCAGACCGCGGCTGAGCGCGGCCTGGAGCGCCTCTTCAGCCGCTGACCCTGGCCCCGAGGGTGCTGGTGGAGCGATTCGTCGCCGTCACCTCGGGGTGTTCGAGCGTGAGGTCGAGCCACAGTTCGCCCGTTGCGTCGGGCACGACGAAGCGCACCATGCCGACGCGCACACACTCGTCGGGTGGCACCGACCCGGTGAATGCCCACTGGTGGCTGCCCCCCGGCCAGCGCAGCGTGGCCGTGCAGCGCACATCGTCGAGCGCGTGGCGCAGATCGCTCACCACGTGCACATCGAGGGCGATGGCCTCTCCGGCAATGACCTCTGGCGGCATCGGGTCGGCCACCACGATCACCGGCCGACACGCATCGACCACCGCCTGGTAGGCGAGTTTGGGGTGGCGCTCGTGGTCGAGCACGCTCCAACTGACGGCCGGTTGGGCATCGTTGAGGGCGAGGAAGCAGAACCCACCGGTGGGCCGATACTTCAGCCGCCGAAGGGTTTCGATCTGTGTGCGCAGCACACGAGCCTGGTAACGCTGCGTGGCGTCGCGCCACGACTCGAACGAGAAGTGTTCGGCGCGCGGCACGTGGCCGTCGAGCACCTCAAGCTGCAGTCCGTGATGGGCCTGGAGGTGTTCCCACGCCAACTCGGGCCAGCGTTGGGGTTCCATGAAGTCGGCCGTGGAGGGCACCGCCTGCGCTCCGAACTCGCCGACGAAGCGCACCATGCGCGGCATTGCTGCGGCGAATCCGGCGAGGTCGGTGGCCGAGCCGTGGAACCATCCGAAGAACAGGTGACTGTCGGTGCCGTCGAGTTGGGGGAGGTGCGGGGCGACGCCGCTGTGGGCCACCACCGGCCGTGTCTCGTCGTTGGTCTCGAATGCCCGCTTCACCCACCGGTCGAGGATGGTGCCGTTCCAGGTGGGCCGCTGTTGTGCGAGCAGCGTGCGCGCTGGGTTTGCGCCGGTGCCGGCGCGGCCTTCCACGCCGGGCGACGGGTCGTTGTGTGCACACCACAGCGCGATGGAAGGGTGATGGCCGAGCAGGTCGACGGCCTCGCGAGCCTGACGCACGGCTTGCTTGCGCACGGTGCGCGCGTACCCCCACTGCAGCGGGAAGTCCTGCCACACGAGCATGCCCATCTCGTCGGCGGCGTCGTACAGCTCGGCGCGAGCGATGTGGCCGCTCACCCGTACGAGATCGAGGCCAGCCTCACGGGCCAACTCCACGTCGCGGCGCACCTGGTCGGGCGACACGTCGGCCAGGTTGGCAGCAGTGGGCGCGAGGTTGGCGCCCTTCACGAACAGGCGCTCGCCGTTCACCGAGAAGGCCCAGTCCTGCAGGGCCACCTCTCGCAGGCCCGTCCGTAACGCGCGCCGGTGGCTCACCTCGCCGTCGATGAGCACCTCCACAGCGACGTCGGTGAGGTGCTGGGGGCCGAGACTCCATGGCCACCACAGCCGAGGCCGACGCACATCGACTGCCCAGTCGACCTCGTTGAGTCCAGCCGCCAACGTGGTGTTCTGCTCCGTCGCGACCACGCCGTCGACCAGGGTGCGCACGGTGACGGTGCGCGACGAGTCGTTGTCGAGTCGGGCGTGAATTCGCAGGTGGGCTCGAGCGTCGTTGGCGTCGCGGCACAGCACTCGCAAACGGTCGATGCGCACTGCGCCCGTGTGCTCGATACGCACCGGCCGCCACACGCCCCCCGGGTTGGCGTCGGGATCGATCATGTCGGAGTGCTGCAGCGACCCGGTGATGGCCCGCTTGCTGCCCGGTTGGCGCTGGGGGCTGCACGCCACCTCCACCGCCAGCACGTGCTCGTCGGCAAGGCGAGCCAGGCCGGTGATGTCGAAGGTGTGCGGGAAGAAGTAGCCCTCCGGGTCGCCGAGGTAGGCCCCGTCGAGCCACACATCGGCCTGGTACATCACGCCCTCGAACGTGACGAAGGCACGCGTCCCTTCGGCCGGGGGATCGAGGTGGAAGCGGCGGCGGTACACGAGCGGCCCGTCGGTGCCAGCGAAGGCGTCGGAGCCGCGCCAGTGGCCGGGTACATCCACCGGGGCCCACGCCGTGTCGTCGACATCGAGACCGACGCCGTCGCGTCGGGCGTCGTCGTGGGCCCCCTTCGCCACCCCCCCCCCGCA